>NZ_JBHWUR010000001.1:200759-323123 GCF_042737755.1 Streptomyces sp. NPDC059994 | reverse complement strand
CCCTCTGGGGGGCGGCGGCTTATGTTTTGTATATCCGACCCCCCCGCTGGGGGTTGCCCCTATGCCGGGTGGGGTGGCGGGCCGTCGAGCGGCCCGCCACGCTCGCCATGGCCGGTCAGGGTGTCTGCTTCGACACCTCCAGGCCGGCTGTGGGCTTGTCGACCTTGCCACCGGCCGGCCCGCGGCGCTCGAATCGTTGCCGGTGACCGGGTCCTCGGTCGCCGACGACACCGTTGCCGTGTTGGGGATGCCGGAACCGTCACCCGTGTACGTGGCGGCTAGCTTCACCTTGAACACCCAGGTCACCGACGCACCGGGCGCCAGTACGGCCTGCGGGCCTCAGATGACGGCCGAGCAGGGCCGCACTGACGGCGACGGCGCGGCCCAGCGGGATTGCCACCACCCGGCACGGCCAACGCTGAGCTCCTGCACGACGTCCGGGGAAGCGTCCCATCGGGGAACTGCCCTTCGCCTCGCGCGCTGCGAACCGGCACCGTTCCCCGCATGGGAACACGGCATACGAATGAGTGCAGGCCCGCGCGATCCGCCCGGCCACGAGCCCCCCGCAGCCCGCACGGCGCACCGCCACGTCCAGGACGGTTTCCCGGCCCCGACGCCCCCTCGGGAAGCCGACGGGCAGACAGCGGTGAAGTTTCTCGGATGTGGTCGCAACCTCCGGCGAAGTCGCACGTCTGGTGGGGTGAAGGCGCCCTTCAGCTGATGTACCAGACCACGTTTCTCACTTCCTCGGGAGATTGCCATGTCATCGCACACCAAGCGGAACCACCGTGCCCGTCCCCGGGTCCTGGGCGCCGTCACCGGAGTCGCGCTGCTGCTGGGCGGCGGCTTCGCCGCGCAGGCCGTCGCCGACTCCGGTGCCACGCCGGCCCCCGCCGCGCCGAAGGTCGCCACGACCGGGGACACCACCCCGCGGGCGGCGTCGCAGCCCGGCGTCTCGAAGGCCGCCGGTACACCGAAGGTCACTGAGGCGGGCAAGCCGGCCGCCGCGGCCAAGCCCGGCGCCGCGTCCGCCCCGGCCGAGAACGCTCCCCGGGTGATCCAGCCGGGCAGCGGAGTCCGGAAGTAGCAGCAGCGCACCATGAAGCGGGCCGGCCTTTCCGCAGGCCGGCCCGCTCCTCCGTAACGGATCGAGGCCCATGCAGTACGCCATACCCGCAGCACTGCCCTGGTGGCCCCGGCTGCTCGCCCGTATGTCCCGGACCGAGGACGTCCCCGCACGCCGGCACGGTCTGCGGGCAGTCGGCACACCGTACGGCTGCGAGCCGCCGCCCACGCTCACCGAGCTGTACCGGGCGCGGCGGCTCGACATGGTGCGGCTCGCGCTCTTCCTGGTGGACGATCTGTACACCGCCGAGGACGTCGTCCAGGACGCCTTCGCCGCCCTCTGCCGCAGATACGGCACCTCGCTGGACGGGCTCGACGACCCCTCGTCCTATCTGCACACCGCCGTGGTCAACGCGGCCCGCTCCGTGCTGCGCAGACGTCGCACCGCCCGCGCCTACACCCCGCCCCACCAGGGGTACGGACCGCCCGTCGACGAGGGGCTGCTACTCGCCGAAGAACACCGTCAAGTTCTCGACGCCATGGCGGAGTTGACGCAGCGTCAGCGCGAGGTGCTGGTGCTGCGCTACTGGTCGGAGCTGACCGAGGCGCAGATCGCCCACACGCTCGGCCTGTCGCGGGGCACGGTGAAGTCCACCGCGAGCCGCGCGCTGGGCGTCCTGGAGAAGAAGCTGGAGGCGGGCCGATGAAGCCGCTTGCCGAAGACCGCCGGTCCGCGGCCGAGGACCGGGTGCGCGCCGCGCTGGCCGCCCGCGCGTCGCTCGTCACCCACCACGACCTGAGCCACGAGGCGCCCCCGCAGGGGCGCAGTTGGGGAGTACGACGGGTGCGCGGGGTCGCCTTCGCGGCTCTCGGCGTGGCTGCCACCGTGGTGGCCGTGTGCCTGCTGGTGCTGCCCGGCGGCCCGCTGGCCCCGGCTCCGGCGCCGCCCGCCCACGCGCCGGGCATCAGCGAACGACCGCCGTCCACGCCTACGGACCCGGTGGCCCCCTCCGTCGCGGACCCCCGGGTGATCACCCGGCCATAAAGTACGTCCTTATCGCCCCGACTCACGTGCCGTCAGCCTGTGCACGGGACCTTGGCGAAGCCGGGCAGCGCGAACCAGGTGGGCAGCGCGCGGCGCACCTGCGGCGGCCCCTCCGCGAGAGCTGCCCGGCCCGGACCCGCACCCCCGTGGCGCGTCCGGGCCGGGCGGTATCGGGGAATTCCCGTAACCGCTTCGCCACGACTTACCCCGGCGTCACGAGGTGTGTCGGCCCAGCCGGTCGGTCAGGAATGCGAGGATCTCGTCCCTGGCCTTCAGGGTGGGGTGTCCGTCCTCGTCCACGAGGTGGGCGGTGACCACGCTGTGGGGGGACCCGACCACGTCGGCGAAGAACGGCGGCGGGGTGGCGTTCGCGGAACTGCCGGTAAGTACGCGGCCGTCGAAGGCGTCGCCCAGGAGCCTGCGGTAGGCGGCGAAGCGCTGACCGGTGCACCAGCGGTCGTCGTCGAAGCGGTAGGCGAGAACCTTCAGCCCGTCGCGCTCGATGCGGTCGCGGACCGCACGCGCGTCCTCGTCGCTGATCTCGATTCCGGCGGGATCGTCCAGCGGCAGGGACGGGTGGTTGACCACGGGCGCGATGACGGCCGGCTCAAGTGCCATGGTGAGGGCGAAGTTGCCGGTGAAGCACAGCCCGATCGCACCGACTCCTGGACCGCCGCATTCGGTGTGGGCCTGGCGCGCGAGCCCGCGCAGCCATGCGGTGACGGGGCTGGTGCCGCCCCCGACGAACGCACGGAACTCGGCGCTGACGCACGCGCGGCGGACGACCTCGCTACCGCCCTCGGCCGTGGGGTAGGCGCCGTCGGTCCCGAAGAGGGAGGGGACGTAGACGGTGAAGCCCGCATCCCGTACCCACCGCGCCAGCCGAAGGACGTCGGGGCTGATGCCGGGCATCTCCGGCATCAGCACGACGGCCGGCCCGGTACCCGCGACGTACACCGTCTTGACCGTCCCGTCCACGTCCACGAGCCGGCGGGAGAAATCCGTAATGGCGTCGTCACGACGTCCGTTGGCAGCGCTCATGGGGACATCGTGTCCTCATACCGTCGCACACCATGAGGGGCCAGATCGCCATGCACGAGGGTAATCTCGCCAAGGACCGACAGCGAGGAGGCGAGCGTGAGCGCATTGCGCGTGGGTGTCCTGGCCTATCCGGGCTGCTTCGCGTCCGAGGTGTTCGGCGTGCCCGATCTCCTGACCATGGCCACGCACGTCGCCGGTCCGGACCACGCGGGATACGAGGTGTCGATCGTCTCGCCCCGCCGTCGCGTCGCCGCGTCGGGCGGCGCGGCCCTGGCCGTCTCGCCCCTGCGCGAGGTCGACGTCCTTGTCGTACCCGGGTTCGAGCTGCTGCCGGGCCTGGACATGGACGCCGAGCTCGCCCTCCTCGCCCCCGAGATCGCGGCGATCCGCTCACACACCGCCGCGGGCAACGCCGTGGTGTCGATCTGTGTCGGCGCGTTCCTGCTCGCCGAGGCGGGGCTCCTCGACCGGCGCCGGGCCACGACGTCATGGCTCTTCGCGGACGAACTGGCCCGACGCTGTCCGGACGCCGATGTCCGGCCCCACCATCTGGTCGTCACCGACGAGGGGGTGACGACGACGGCTGCCTTCAGCGCGATGTACGACTTCGCGCTGGAACTGATCCGCCGGCACAGCGGCGCGGACGTGGCACGGACGACCGCGCGGGTCGCGCTCGTCGACGACGCGCGATCGTCCCAGACCCCCTACGTCGACGCGCGGCTGCTTCCACGGCCCGGCAACGAGTTCTCCCACCGCGTGATGCGACGCCTCGACCAGACCCTTGCCGCCCGATACGACCTCACCGCACTGTCGGACACCTTCAACGTCAGCACCCGCACGCTGCTGCGGCGCTTCGCCGACGAGACCGGCCAGAGTCCGCTTGAGTATCTGCAGTCATCACGCGTCCGCCGCGCCCGTCACCTGCTGGAGACCACGGACCGGACCGTCGCCGGCATCTCCACCGCGGTCGGCTACCAGGACTCCGCGACCTTCGCCGCCCTCTTCGCCAAACACACCGGACGCCGCCCGAGGGACTACCGCGCGACCTTCCGGCGCATCGCCCCCTGACTACCTACGTGGTGAGGCCTGCCCGCTGACGCGGAAGTTCGGCACGCCGTACCGCGCCCGAGGCCAGGGCGACGACCGCGCCCAGACTGGCGAAGGTGCCGCAGCCGACGAACACCGGGGCCGCGCCCCAGGCTCCGATGGCGGCGCCGACCAGCGGGTAGCTGAGGGGCGCGAGCCCGACCATGGTGACCATGACGACGGACGTGACCCTGCCCAGATAGGCGGGGTCCGCCGCGGTCTGTATCAGCGCGTTGTCCAGGCTGCCGAAGACGCCCGCGCTCAGCCCGATGACCCCGGCCGGCACCACCGCCATCCACAGGGTCGGCACCAGCGCGATGGCGGCCGCTCCCGCGCAGCCCACGAGCAGGGTTCCGGCCAGCGTCAGGCCCGCGCGGGGCAGCCAGCCTGCGACGGCGAGCAGCGCGGCGCTGGCCGCCGCGCCCGCGCCGAAGCTGCTGACGATCCAGCCGTAGCCGGAAGGCCCCCAGCCGCGCTCGGCGTTGAGGAGCACCATGCCGACGTTGAGGGTGCCGGTCAGGCCCAGCTCGCACAGGGCGCCGGCGGCGACGAGTGGACCGATGAGGCGGTGGCGGCGGATGTAGCGCAGACCGTCGAGCAAGTCCTCGCGTGCGGTGCCGAGTTCGGACCGCTCCTCGCGACGCGACCCGAGGGGCCGCATCCGGACCGCCAGCAGGAGCGGCAGGGACAGCGCGAAGAGCAGGCCCGCGACGGCGAAGGCGGCCACCACGCCTCCGAGCCCCATCGCCAGCCCGGCGATCGGCGGGCCCGTGACCTGGCTGAGCCGCATCGACAGCGAGCGCATGCCGGTGACCCGGGCCAGTTGCTCGGGGCTGGTGATCCGTGGCGGGAGGGCCCCGATCGCGGGTACGAACAGTGCGTCCACGGCACCGAAGACGAGCGCCACCGCGACCAGGATCCACAGGGCCGGCGCGGACAGGGCGATGCAGGCGGCCACCGCCAGGATGAGGAGACAGCGCAGCGCGTCGCTGCCGAGAATGACCCGGCGGGGGTCGAACCGGTCGGCCACCACGCCTCCGCCGAGCATGAGTACCGCCCGCGGCAGTGCCCCGGCGGCCATGACGAGGCCGACTTCGGTGGGGCCTGCGGCTTTCTGGGCGGACCAGCCGAGGGCGACGAAGTACACGCTGTCGCCCATGAGGGAGGCGGTGTACGCGGCGAGCCAGCGCAGCACGTTGCCGTCGCGGTGGGCCGGCGCGGTGGCGCTTTCGGGCAGGGCTGTGGCTACGGTTGCCATGGCGGGCTCCGGTGAGTGAAGGTGCGGCTGGGTCAGGGCCGGAACGGGAAGCCGTAGAGGTGCACGGACACGTGTTCGCGGCCCTCGGTGTCGTCGGCCGCCTTGGCGGCTTTGCCCCGGTCCCGCCAGCGCCGGGCCACTGCTTCGAGCTCGTCGTTCATCCCGGCGAGTTCGGCCGGGGTCAGATCGACCAGCCACTCGGAGCTGAAGGCCGCGTCGGTCCACGCCTTGCCCCAGGCGGCCGTCTGGTCGAGATACGCACGGTACTGGGCGACGCGGGTGTCGAACATGCCGCGGGTCAGCGCGCCCACGGCGGCCGCCCCTTCGGGTGTGTCCGCGAAGTCCGAGTCGCGAAAGCCCCAGCCCTCCTCGGAGGCCACCTGCCACCACCGCTCCCGGCCGTCGGCGCTGCGGCCGCTCGCCTCGGTCACGAAGCCGTGCTCGGCCAGTTTGCGCAGGTGGTAACTGACCAACGAAGGCGCCTGGTCGACCTGCTCGCCGAGCTGGGAGGCGGTCGCGGCGCCCGCGGCGTACAGCAGCCGGTAGAGCTGCATGCGCAGCGGGTTGGTGAACGCCTTCAACCGGGACAGGTCGGTGATCTGCTCGGGCTCACGCTTCGGTCGCATGCACCGACCCTAAGCGTGAAAGATAACTTGCGCAATAAGTCTTTCAGAACTCGCCCGAGCCCTCCGTGGCGGGCATGCCGGACCCTCCGCCGGTTGCGCAGGCGTGCGCGACCTGGCCACGCGAGGGAACCCGTGCCGCATCGTGAAACACACGGGCCCCATCTCGCACCTTTGTGCGACACTCCCCCGCATGCTGGGTGTAACCGATCTTCCGACATACCTCGTGGGCCTGGTGCTGATCATTTTGGCGCCGGGGCCCAACTCCTTGTACGTGCTGTCCGTCGCAGCCCGGCGCGGCGTGCGGACGGGGTATATCGCCGCGGCAGGGGTGTGGACCGGGGACACGGTGCTGATGACGCTCTCGGCGCTCGGCGCGGCATCGCTGCTCCAGACGACGCCGCTGCTGTTCGACGTCGTCAAGTACGCCGGTGCCGGATATCTCTGCTGGATGGCGATCGGCATGCTGCGCCAGGCCCTCGGCATGTGGCGCAACCGCCACACCGCGACCGGCCCCGAAGCGGCCGACGGCCTCCAGCAGGAGGCCACCACCGCCGAACGGCCCTACCGGCGCGCGCTGATGCTCAGCCTCTTCAACCCGAAGGCGATCCTGTTCCTGATCTCCTTCTTCGTACAGTTCGTGGATCCGGGGTACGCCTATCCGGCGCTGTCGTTCCTGGTGCTCGGCACGCTGCTCCAACTGGCGAGCTTCCTCTACCTGTCCACGCTGATATTCAGCGGCACCCGGCTGGCCGCCGCCTTCCGCCGCCGCAAGCGGCTGTCCGCGGGCGCGACCTCGGCGGCAGGCGTCCTCTTCCTCGGCTTCGCCGCGAAGCTGTCGCTCAGCGGGGTGTGATCACTCTTGCACCGCCTCGCGGTAAAAAGTTGATCAAACACCCTGGCGGGGCGGTGTGTGATGCGCGTAGATCTTGCCCATGCGCACTGTCACCAAAACCGCAGCAACTGTCGCCGCCCTCGCCGTCACCGGCGCCGCCTTCTACGGCGCCGGCGCGGCCACCGCAGGGAACACGACACCGAAGAGCGACAAGGAGATCCCCAACATCACCAAGGTCGAGGAGAAGATCAACGCCTATTACGGCGGGGCTCCCGACTCCACCGGGGCCTACCAGGCCTCCCCGACCAGCAACTACGCCAAGCAGGTCGCCACGATCGAGGCGCGCGCGAAGCGCCAGATATCGCATGCCGCCGAGCGCCCGGGGCGGGACGGCCGGAAGCCCGCCATCGTCCTCGACGTCGACGACACGACGCTGCTGACCTACGACTACGAGAAGAAGAACGGCTTCGCGTACAACGCCACCGCCTTCAACACGTACGTCCAGAGTGCGCAGTCCATAGCCGTGTTCGGCATGCCCGACCTGGTCAACTACGCAGCGAAGAAGGGCGTCACGGTCTTCTTCCTCACCGGCCGCGACGCCTCACAGCGCGACGCGAGCGCCACCAACCTCACCAAGGCGGGCTACGCCGTCCCGGTCGACAGCACGCACTTCTTCCTCAAGGACAAGGTCAACCCGCCGGCCTACCTGAGCTGCGGCAAGCCCACCTGGACGTGCTCCACGGTCGACTACAAGGCAGGCACCCGCAAGCACATCGAAAGCCTCGGCTACCGCATCGTCGCCAACCTCGGCGACCAGTACACCGACCTCGCGGGCGGCCACGCCGACAAGACGTACAAGGTCCCCAACCCGATGTACTTCCTGCCGTAACCAGACCGGCCGGGGCGCACGGAACCACACCGCGCACCCCGGCCGGGCCGGGCAACGCGCGATCAGCCGGCGGCGGCGCCGAACCACTTCGTCAACTGGCCGACCAGATCCTGCTGGTCCTCACCGACCCACGCCACATGGCCGTCCGGCCGCAGCAGCACGGCGGGCACGTCCAGTTCCTCGCTGACGTCGACGACGTGGTCGACCCGATCCGCCCAGCCCGCCGCCGAGAGCCGGCCGGTCTGGTCGAGCAGCAGTCCGCGGCCGCCGTGCATCAGCTCGTACAGGCGCCCCTGCTTCAGCTTCACGTCCCGCAGCCGTCGGCCGAGCAGTTCGTGGCCCTCGCCGAGGTCGTAGCGGACCTCGACCGCGGTGATCATCCCGGTCACGTACCGGTTCACCTCCTCGAAGTCCATCAGCTTCGAGAACAGCTCGCGCAGCGCGGTGGGGCCCGGATCGGTTCCCATCAGCGTGATCTGCGC
Organism: Streptomyces sp. NPDC059994; assembly: GCF_042737755.1. Taxonomy (NCBI): domain Bacteria; kingdom Bacillati; phylum Actinomycetota; class Actinomycetes; order Kitasatosporales; family Streptomycetaceae; genus Streptomyces; species Streptomyces sp. NPDC059994. Next base: position 314,799 of record NZ_JBHWUR010000001.1, on the reverse strand, counting down.
GCGGGTGTTGTCCAGCACGGCGGCGCCCACCGGGTGCCGTTCGGCGTGGTAGCTGTCGAGGAGCCCCTCCGGCGCCCAGCCGTTGACCGCGGCGGCCAGCTTCCAGCCGAGGTTGAAGGCGTCCTGCAGGCCGAGGTTCATCCCCTGTCCACCGGTCGGCGGGTGGATGTGCGCGGCGTCGCCGGCCAGGAACGCACGGCCGACCCGGTAGCGCTCGGCCTGCCGGCTCCCATCGCCGAACCGGGACAGCCAGCGCGGCGAGTGCACGCCGAAGTCGGTGCCCGCGTAGGCGCGCAGCTGCTGCTTGAAATCGTCGAGGGTCGGCTCGGTCGCACGGTCCTCGGCCACCCCGTCGGCGGGCAGGACAACGCGGCACACCCCGTTCTCGTCGGGGGCGGTGACGCCGAACCGCAGTTGGGTCTTGTTGACTTCCTTGACGACGGCGGCGATCGTCGCCGGATCCTCGGTCACCTCCATTTGGCCCACCAGCGTCTCGACCTTGGCGGGCTCGCCGGGGAAACCGACACCGAGCAGCTTGCGCACCGTACTGCGGCCGCCGTCGCATCCGACGAGGTAACGCGAGCGCAGGTGCGTGCCGTCCACCAGCTCGACGGTCACCCCCTCCTCGTCCTGGCTCAGCCCGACCACTTCGCAGCCGCGCCGGATCTCGGTACCGAGTTCGAGGGCGCGCTCGTTGAGCAGCCGCTCGGTGACCGGCTGCGGGTGGGCGAGGCCGTACGCGTGAGCCGTGTCCAACCGGTCCGGCCACGGCTTCACGATCCCGCCGAAGAGGCCGCCGACCTGGAACTTCTCACTAACCGCCGAGAACCGGTCCAGCAGGCCGCGCTGATCCATCAGCTCGACGCTGCGCGCGTGCAGGCCCTGCCCGCGGGACTGCTTGGTCGGCTCGGCCAACTTCTCCAGCACGACCACCTGCACGCCGTGCAGTCGCAGTTCACCGGCGAGCATCAGGCCGGTCGGTCCACCGCCGACAACGACCACGTCGATGATCAAAGTGTTCCCATTTCCGCAGGTCCTGGCTTCGTCCGGTGATTCTGCGGCATGACCGGGGCCTTGCCGCAAGCCCCCCTGTGCGCTATAAATTAAGAGTGGCAAGGAGTTGGTGACCTCCTTGCCTTTCTCTTTTGCCACCCGCTACGGGCATGCGGCTTCGGGCAAGCGGCTTCGGGCATGCGAGTGAACATGTGATCCCACCGCGCGTGAGATGTGACTCCACCGGTTTTCACGTCCATATGACCAACACCAAGAAGTACCTGCTCGCCGCGGTTGTCGGCACTGCTCTCACCCTCGGCTCCGCCGCGCCCGCCCTGGCAGACCACGGGCCGGACCACGGTAACGGCGACCCGCAACCACTTCGGCTCCGGCGGGACGGAGTGCACCACGGACGGCACCGGCGCCCACGCCGGGGGAGCCGTCTACGGCTCCCCCGGCTTCCTCTCCGGCAATCTGATCCAGATTCCCCTCCGCATCCCCGTCAACATCTGCGGCAACAGCATCGGCTGAGCGGTCAAACCGCAGTCGGACCCCTTCAGTCCAGCAGGAGGGGATTCGGCAGGGTGGCCTCGGGGTGCATCCGCAGGAGTGTGTGCAGGACTCCCGAGAGGCCGGACATGAGGCTGGGGGAGAACGCTTCGCGGGCCAAACCCCCCACCGGCCCGCGTTGTTCGAGGCCGGTGAGGATCTCGCCGTCGAGATCATCGGCGTTGCCGGAGCCCAGGGACGTGAGGAACTCCCAGAGGCCGAGGTCGCCGTGGCACAGGGTGTGGCTCCAGCCGAAGCCCTCGGCGGCGCACGCGCGCGCGGCGCGTTGGGCCATGTCGAGGTGGGCCGGATCGCCCGTACGCCGGTGGAGATCGAGCATGCCGATGCCGATCCCCGCGCTGCCGTGGCACCAACTGGTGAAGAAGTCCTCCTCGGCGCCGATGCGTACGTCCAGCCAGTTGCCGTGTCCGGGCTGGTAGAGAGAGTCCTGGTAGGCGAAGGCCCGCTCGGCGAGGTGGGTCCAGCCGCGGCGTTCGGCCGCGGAGCCCGCGTCGCTCAGGGCGAGCCGGGTCAGCGCCCAGCCGATGCCGGTGGCGCCGTGGGCGAAGCCGCCGATGCCCTCGGGGTTGAGCCGGGTCGTCCAGCGGGCGCCGCTCGCGTCGACGATGGCCAGCCCGGACAGCCGGCGGCCTATGTGCGCGGCGGCGGCGAGCCAGCGGTCCTGTCCGGTCGCCCCGGCCAGATCGAGCAGCGGAACCACTCCCCCGGCCGCGCCGTTGAGGAGGTCCACCTCCACGTCGTCCTCGACCAGACGGCCCTGCGCGAGCAGCAGGGCTCGTTGGGCCGCCCGCTCCACCAGCCAGTCCTCACCGAGCACCCGGTGCAGCGCCAACCACGTCCACACCTGCGACGCGGCACCGCTGAACGCTCCGGCCGACGGTGTCGGCGTCCGGTCCTCGGTGCCGATGAGCACCCGCAGCGCACCCTCGAACACCTCGGTGACACCCGGGACTTCGTCCGCCCGCCCCGCCCGCGCCTCGGTCACATACTCCGCAAGCGTCAGCGCCACACCGCCCTGCCCGGTGTAGAGGTCCGCGGGCAGCACCCTGATGGACCATCCGGCCGGGGTGAAGACCGGGCTGATCCAGGTGACCGTACCGTCCTCGCCGCGCACCGCACCGTCGCACAGGCGCCGTACCATCTGCACGGCCAGGTCGCGGCGCCGCCGCTCGCGGTCACGGGCATGCGGGTCGCGGGCGCCCGCCTGCACCCGCTGGGGCAGTGAACGCTCATTGAGGTACGCGCCCACCAACGCGTCCTGGATCACCGACTCCTCCAGTGGCAGGTCGGCGGTGCGCCAGTCCTCGATGGTGGTCCGTACGGCGGCCGTGTCCACCGTGAAGGTGGACATCGGCACGTCCCCGGCCATCAGGTCCGCTATCTCGCCGTCGATGGCCGCACGGTCGGTCGGGGCGCCGGGCAGCACCTCGGCGTTGCGCCGCAGGATGTCGCGGGCCCGTTCGACGGCCCCGGCCTCGTCGTGCAGCGACGCGGGATGCCACAGCATCCGGCCGATGTCCACGTACGCCTGTGTCGGCCGCAGGATCCGCCGCGCCTGGGCGCCCTCGAAGCGGCGCAGCAGCCGGTACGGGTCGGTCCCGGGCCGGCGCAGATGCGCGGTCATCTCGCGGAACCCGGCCAGGATCCGGTCCCAGTACGCGCTCAGCACCGGGGTGGGGCTGGGGTGGTTGCCCGCGGTGGGCATGGCCACCAGGTCCACCTCGAAGCGGGCCGCGGCGGTGCCGCCGTCCGCGATCACGGGGTTGGGGATCAGCGGTTGCTGGCCGGGCAGTGCGCCGACTCCGGAGATGTCCACCCCGCCGAGCGCGAAGCCGGTGCCGCGCACGGGCAGCAGTCCGGTGCGCAGCACCGTCCGGCGGATGGCAGCCGCCGCCACGTCCACCGCGTCACCCCGGCCGCTGGCCGGGAAGGGCGCGGGGGCGTCGAAGAGGGTCTCCGCGTCCACGATCACCGGTACCGGGCCAGCCGCGATCATGTTCTCGGCGTGCATGTCGGTGCCGCCGGTGAAGCGGAGAACGGCCAGCCAGTGTCCCACGTTGCGGTAGAACGCGGCGAGTTCGGCATCGCCCGCGCAGTAGCGATGGCGGACGAACTCGGACCAGCCGTACCCCTCACGCACCAACGTCCGCGGCACACGGATGCGCTCGTCGGGCGCCGGGGCGCCGGGGAAGTCCGCGAACAGCTCCTCCAGCAGCGCGCCCAGAGCCACGTCGGCCTGGGACGGCCGGGGCTTGTACATGACGCTGCCGCCGTCGAAGTCGACCCTGCTGACCGTCAGACCGCCGCGGTGGCTGTCGCCCGCCCCGAACTCGACGGCCCGTATCTCCCCCGCCGGTGCTCCCAGCAGCGGCCGCAGCAGTTCGCGGTCCTCGGCGAGCCGTGCGGCGAAGCCGGCCGTGGCCGCCACCGACAGCCGCGCCACCGACGCGATCCGCCGCCGGAGGGTCGGGTACCGGTCGGCCAGCCGGTCGAGATAGCTCTCGTCCTCGGCCTGTTCGATGAACGCGGCCCATATCGCGGTGTCGGGCCCGGCCTGGGCAGCGGCGCCGGGTCGCCCACCGCCTTCCGCCATGCGCAGTGCGTGCAGTTCGATCAGGAACAGCCGGGACAGCTTCGCGTGCAAGGACCTGATCAGGGCGGTGTGCCCGGCGTCCAGCACGACCTCCCGCTCCGCGCTCTCCAGCGTGTCCACGGCGCCCAGCCGCCTGGCCAGCTCCTCCCGCCACGGGTCGGCGATGTTACGTACCGGGCGGTCAAACCACTCCGCCTCGTCCCTCTTGTCCGGCGCCGATCCGTCCACGGTCCGCCCCTCCCCAATCCGTCGCACGTCGGCGCCATCAAGGCGCTCCACAGGGTGCCTGCACAGGGCGTGGGGAACCGCGCGACCAGCCTCGGACGCGGCACGCGCGCCGTGGCATGGTGAGCGGTTCCCCACACTTCTGTCCGTACTCTCCTGCCTGACTCTCCGGCCTGTGAACGTCACTCAGCGGCGGTGCCCCCAACAGGCGCACTCCGCAGGACGGTCAGCAGCCGTCGGTGATCAGCAACACCAGCTTCCGCGCGACCCGCTAGGGCTGGAGCAGAAGCCGTAGAGGGAGTCGCTCGGGTCCGTGAGCGCGGCCTCGGCGGCGGCGCCGCCGACGTAGAGCGGCCCGGCGGGGTTGGACTGACCGTACGCACTCTCGGCGCCCGACAGCCAGGCGTTGAGCACGGCGGTTGCGGGAACACTGGTCTGGGGCATCTGCGGCCTCCGGACATAGGAATTGGGACGGATTGCCCAGTCCCGAGTATTGCCGGATCCGAACACCTGTCAGACGACTAATCCGGCCACAGTCTTGGGGTGCTCGTGCGCGGTATCGCGCCGCGTGGGGCGACGGTTTACGGCACCACGCCGAGCGACGGGGCTGGCCGACGAGCCCCAGGAAGGGTTTATCAGCCTTGACTTGATCCAGTTGCGTGGCTGCATTACGCCTTGACGTTCGGCCCGGTCTCGGCGATGGCAGGCGACCCGGGATCTGTACCGGACCGGTCAACTCCAGGTACTGGTGGCGGAGTACGCGAGCCCTTGAGGGCAGCAAGAGATACGGGGGAAGACCATTGGCACACAGACACGCACGGTAGGAAACTCGCCCGGCTCCAGCCCGGCGCACCTGGCCAGCAACGTTTCCCGGTGCCGGTTCAGCCACCCCTCCAGCATCCCGCGCTCGGGCACGACACCCAGGCCGCCCAGCTGCGTCGTACGTTCCACCTGCGGTGCTCTCCACGTCATTCCCCCCACCTTGGCGTCCACCACGATCGAAGGCCCACCCGCGGCCCCGCACCGACCGGCCGCGACCGACCCCCGCCTGCCTGGCAGCATCGGCTGGCTCCGGGAACGCATCACGCGCTACGACCCGCCGTACGCCACCGAGTACGTCGTCGAGCGCAGCCTGCCGCCCTCACGGCACGAACTGGGCCGTGTGGAGCTCTGCGAGGTGGATGACGGCACTCTGGTCCGCTGGACCACCCGCGCCGAGATCCCCGTCCCGCTCGTCGGTGCCTTCCTCACCCGCCGCCTCGCACGGCCGATCATCACCCGCGCCTTCCGCGACATCCTCGAAACAGCCGACGCGGCGTTGACTCAACTCCCCCGGCCAGAACGGGCATGACCACCGGCATCGCCTCGATACGCGCCGGGGGGTGCCTGCCCGCCGCCCGATGGGCGGGCAGACACCCGCGGTGCACGCCGAGACGGGGGACCCCCGCGTTCACCGCACCGGCGACCGGGCCAGGAGAAAGCCGCGTCGCCGTAGCCACTAGGGCTGAAACGAGCGTGACAGCCGCCGCCCCCGGCTAAACAGCACCCCCTCAGCCAACAAATCCCCGACCGTGGCCGACGCGCGCCGGGTGCCGCCGCTCATCCGTGCCGACGCGGAGCCCGGGGCTCACGCCCGCGCCGAGCGGTACGAGCTGAACACCGCGGGGTCAAGGCCTGGCCAGGTGCAGGTCGCCGATGTCATCGCCGTGGAACCCCGGGCGACGGCATGGCCGCCGAGTCCCAACGCGCTCTGCCCGATGTGCCGGTCGTCCGGCGCGCATAAGTACGTTGGGTGGCCCGGAGAGGGAAGGGCCGGGAGAATCCGACCTCCCGGCTCACCCTTCTCGTAACGGGCTACGGGCGGCTGTTGATGACCCCGGCCTCGGCCGACGCGTCACCACCCTGCAGGGCGACGGCGCGGGCCGTCCGGCTCAGCGCCGCCACAGCCGTCGCCACCAATGCCGCAACACGCTTGGACCTGCGCATCAGTCTCCCTCCCGCATCAGCACCTTGCCGATACAGCCGCGATCCTGGCAATGCCCACCGACAACCCGCCAGCAGCGGTCTCCTCAAGCGCGGCTCGTTCCCCGGGCTCGCGCCTCAGCTCACCGCCTGCTTCACGAGCGCGGCGATCCGTGCCTCCACCTCGGCCGTCACCCCGGTCAGAGCGAACGCGGACGCCCACATCGTGCCCTCGTCGAGCTTGGCCTGGTCGCTGAAGCCGAGGGTGGCGTAGCGCGTCTTGAACTTGTCCGCGCTCTGGAAGAAGCACACGACCTTTCCGTCCAGTGCGTAGGACGGCATCCCGTACCAGAGCTTCGGCGCGAGCGTCGGGGCGTTTGCGGTGATGACGGCGTGGACGCGCTCGGCCATGATCCGGTCCGAGTCCGGCATCTCGGCGATCTTCGCGAGCACGTCCTGCTCCGCCTCCGCCGCCTTTTCCGCGCGCGACTTGCGACGCCCCGCCGTCTTCAGCTCCTTGGCGTGATCCTTCATCGCGGCCCTCTCCTCGGCCGTGAACCCCTCATACCCACTGCTGTCGGTGCTGCTCATGACGCATCTACCCCTTGAGGACCTTGATGTGCGGCTCTTGAAGGGGACCTTAACCGGGGGCACTGACAGCGGAGCTCAGCAGCGACCCGTGCGTGTGCCCGCCGGTTCACGACGCGGCGAGTGCGTCGCGCCAAGCGGGGCTGTCGACGTAGTGGTTGTCGTAACGCTCCGAAGACTCCGCGATCTTCTTCGGGTCGGTCTCGCCGCGCATCACACTGCCGAGCAGTCGCAGATAGTCGAAGCGGCCCATGCCGGGCGTGAAGGTGAACAGGACGTCGGCCTCGCAGCCCGGGGCCGCGGCGAAGGCGTGCGGGGTGTGCGGGGGCACGGCGAGGAAGTCGCCGGCGTTCAGGACGGTGACCTCCTCGCCCACCAGCACCTGGAGGGAGCCGCTGATCACGAAGAAGAGCTCCGTGGCCTTGGTGTGGAGGTGCGCGGGAGCGCCGACGGCTCCCTTCGCGAAAGTCGAGCGGTACGCGGTGAATCCGCCGCCGGGCGCGTCCGTGTCGGCCAGCAGCGTCATCACGCTGCTCGGGTCGGCACAGGTCTCGGCCTCGGCGGCGCGGGTGAGGAGAGCGTCGAAGCCGGTGCTCTTGCTGGTGTTCTCGCCGGTGTTCTCGCTGTTCACGGTGGTTTCCCCTTCGGTTCCGCAGCGGCGTCCTCGCCGCTGTGATCACCACTCTATGAAGCCGAAAGACCTTCTACAGAGTGCAATTTGATGCCGGGAACCGAGGTCAATTCTCGACCCGCAGCGATACCAGGTCCGACCAGGACCAGGACCAGCAGCATGAACCCCGCCCACAATGGCGAACTGACTGGTTCGCACGTGTGCGCCGACTCGATGAGGCGACTGCGTACCCGGCACATGCCCGGCCGGCCGGTGACACCACCACACCTGGCACACCCACCCCGGCGACGTGCTCGGCCAGGGCGAACACTGCTTCTGCGGCGAGGCGGTCCGAGGCATCGGAGATCTCGTCCCAGAACTGAGAGCGAACTGAGAGCGAACTGAAAGCGAACTGAAAGCCGATGTGAGGTCTGACGTCCAGGAGTGCGTCAGGAGCCGTTCCCCGCGTGGGTCGGGGGGGTCCAGACTCGGCGTCACCCCTCGCGTCGGCGCTGACGTCGACGCTCGGCAAGATCCCGGGCGGCGTCCGGCCACTCACCGTGGTCGAAGGTGAAGCCCGTATCGAGGAGGCGGCCGGGGACGACGCGGCGGCTCTTCAGCAGGAGTTCGGTGTCCGAGCGCAGTACGAACGCGCCGAGTTCGGCCATACCCTTCGTAGCGGGCAGACCCACCGGGACCCGCCAGGCGGCGCGCAGGGCGCGCATGAAGGCGCGGTGCGGAAGCGGGGCGGGGGCGGCGAGGTTGACCGGGCCGGAGATGTCGTCCCGGTCAACCAGGAACTGGACCGCGCGGACGAAGTCGTACTCGTGGATCCACGACACGTACTGTGCGCCGCCCGCGACGGGCCCGCCGAGACCGAGCCGTACCATCCACGACATCACATCGAAGACGCCGCCTCGGTCGGGGCTCATCACCATGGCGGAACGCAGCGCGACCTTGCGCGTGTGCGGGGTGTCGGCCTGCTCCTGCGCACGCTCCCAGGCCTTGGCGATCTCGACGCTGTAGCCCCAGTAGGCCGGGACGCCTGCTTCGGCGCCGCCGATCACACCGGTGGCCTCGTCGTGGGCCGCGTCGTAGCGGTGGGCGTAGATGGTGGCGGTACTCATCTGCAGCCAGAGGCGGGGCGGCCGGGCGGCGTCGGCGATCGCGCGGCCCACGGCCTCCGTCGAGCGCACGCGCGAGTCCATCATGGCCTGCAGGTTGGCCGGGGTGTACCGGCAACTGACACTGCGGCCGGCCAGGTTGATCACCACGTCACTGCCATCGACCTCCTCGATCCAAGGCCCCCCGCTCTCCCCGTCCCAATGGACCTCGCGCTCGCGTACGGGCCGCCGGGTGAGGATCACGACCTCATGGCCCGCGGCGGTCAGAGCACGGTCCAGCAGAGCGCCGACCTGCCCGGTTCCGCCGGGAATGACTACCTTCATCGACTTCCCCTCCCTCTGTTGCCTTGAGCCTAGAGGAGGACTTGAACGCGTTCAAACGCGGGATCGGGAAAGGGCGGATCGGCGGGGAATCGGGTGGGTGGGCGAGCGCGGCCTGATCCCGTCGGCGGGGCACACACTGACGACACCCCCGGCCCGGCCGGACGCCGGCCACGCCGACGGTCAGTCGCACCCGAGAGGGCGCCCGCAAGCCCCGGGACAGCGGCCGCACACCGTAACCCGAGGAAACACCCCGGCCCCCAAACCGGCCGACGCCCCCGATGCGCACTCCGCCACCGGGCTCAACACCGAGCCTCGCCGCACGCAACAAAACTCCCCAACCGCCCCTCCCCGCAGAGCGGATGAGGCACCGTCACCCCTTCCCCAGCAGCCCCTCCCCTGTTACGATCCGATCCGGACCGAATCGAAATCACGACCGGCCCCAACTGACCGAAAGGCTTCGACCTCATGCTGCGCGTCAAGGACTTCGACCACCTCGTCCTCAACGTCCAGAACGTCGAGCGCGCCCTCGACTTCTACACCGGCCCCCTCGGCCTTGAGCCGGTCCGCGTCGAGGAATGGCGGGCCGGCAAGGTGCCCTTCCCCTCCGTCCGGGTCAGCCCCACGATGATCATCGACCTGTTCGACCGCCCGCGCGGCGAGTCGAACGTCGACCACATCTGCCTCGTCGTGGACCCGCTGGACTGGCAGCAGGTCATCGACTCGGGCACCTTCACCGTGCTGGAGGGCCCCGTGTCGCGGTTCGGGGCGCGGGGCAGTGCCACCTCCGTGTACGTCCAGGACCCGGAAGGCAACACCGTCGAGCTGCGGTGGTACCCGCAGGACGCCGAGTGAGCGCGGCCGGGCGCCCGCGCGACCCGGCGATCGACGCCGCCGTCCTCGCCGCCACCCTGGACATCCTGCGTACGGACGGCTACACGGGCTTCGCCCTGGAGGCGGTCGCCGCACGGGCGGGCACCACCAAAGCGGCCATGCGCCGCCGCTGGCCGCTGCGCCAGAACCTCCTCATCGACGCGCTCGCGTCGATACTCGCCATCCCGCCCGTGCCGGACAACAACTGCACCCGCTGCGACCTCATGCAGAGCGTGCGGTTGCTCGACGAGGCTCTGCACGAGCGGCTGCCCCGCGGTGTCCTGGCACCACTGGTCGCCGACTGCGCCCGCGTACCGGAGTTGCACCGGCGACTGATGGAGGTGCTCGTCCAACCCAGCATGCAGGCCGCCACCACCGCCGTCGAACAGGCCGTCAGCCGCGGCGACCTGCGCCCCGACGTCGACCCGCACCTCCTCGTCGACCTCCTCGCCGCCTCCGTCTACCAGCGCGCGCTCCTGGGAGACACCACCACGGCCCGGCCGTCCGCAGCCGACACCGTCGATCTGCTCCTGCGCGGCGCGGCAGTCGACTTCGACCGCCTCGTCCGCATCAGCCAGACACCCGCCCATCTCCGCCGGCACCCGGACCGCCACACCTGACCACCCCAAGCGCCCCGGCCGAGGCTTGAGCCCCTACCTCGATGGACAGTCTTCAGTCCGCCGTCGTACATCCCCAGTACCCGACCTCCGTCGGCTCGCCATCGCGGTACAACACCGTGCACCTGCCCGCTCCACGGCCGGGGAAGGACAGCAGCCCGGTGTCCAGGGCGGCGTCCCATTGCGCGCATGTCGGTCCGTGGTCGACCCGGCCGAGCTCGCACTGATGGACCTCCCGGATCCGGTGTGAGTCCCTGTCCGGGCCGTCCCCACAGCGGCGTCGCTTTCACCGCGGGGGGCGGCCGTCAGGACTGGGGCCCACCCTGCCCTCACGCGGGCAGCGACGGGCCGCGCGCCCATGGCGTCATGGCCGTCATGATGCCCCCCTGCCGAAAGGCCGATGCCGCGTAGGCGGCCCGGCACTCCGCGCCGTACAGCAACACCGGCACCAACACACACGCTGCGCCCAGTGGCCTACGACGAGCCGCCCGTCGACCGGTTGTCGCAGGCCACGAGCGCCGCGATCCGTACAGCGGAACTGGCCGCCCGCAGCGAGCACGTGCGGCCCGGCAACGCCGCGCGCTTCCTCGAAAGCTACCGAGCGTTTCTGCGCCGCCCGGGCACGAAGCTGACACAGACCGCCTCCGAGTACCCGGCCTGTCCCGGGCTGCCGGTACGACGACGTGGCCGTCGTCAGAGACGCGCCGCAGGGCCTCGTGTGCCACCTGCCGCCCCGGGCGCGTACGGAACCGCAGCGCCTGCTGCGGCGCTTGGACGCGGAGTTCCGCCACCGTCGCGCCGACCGTGGCCGGCTCGATGTCCACGACTCGCGCTACCACCTCACCGTGCAGGAGATCCTGCTCGGCGACACCGTCTATATGCGCAACACCGGGCAGGACGACGTCGACCAGCGGTGGGGAGTGGGCACCCGGCACACACGGCCTGTTCCGTCCCCCCCGATATGTTTTTCGCGGTCCTGCAACGGGGCCGCTGGCCTCCGGGCCCGGTATGACTGTGTCCCCTCTGTCGAACGGATGACCTGGGGGGTGGTGTCGCCGGGCCCGAGGGGTGCCGTCGGAGACGCTGATGAGAGACCCGGCCACCGCCCGGTCCGGCGCAATGCCGGGCAGTTCGCGGGCGGCAGGTCTGCATAACGTGGATGCGCGAGCACGGTGCCACTGCAGAGGCCGACAAGGTCAACGACCCGGAAGGGGTGCGATGTTCGATACCGAAGGCGTGGGTGTCTTCCTCGGGATGGACGTCGGCAAGACCGCCCATCATGGCCACGGGCTCACCCCGGCGGGCAAGAAGGTCTTCGACAAGCCGATGCCCAACAGTGAGCCGAAACTGCGGGCCGTCTTCGACCGGCTCAAGGCCAAGTTCGGCACCGTCCTGGTGATCGTGGACCAGCCCGCGTCCATCGGCGCCCTCCCGCTGACTGTGGCCCGCGACGCGGGCTGCGAGGTCGCCTACCTGCCTGGACTCGCGATGCGGCGGATCGCTGATCTGTATCCGGGCGAGGCGAAAACGGACGCGAAGGACGCGGCGGTGATCGCGGACGCCGCCCGGACGATGCCTCACACTCTGCGTTCGCTGGAGCTGACCGACGAGATCACCGCCGAGCTCACGGTGCTGACCGGATTCGACCAGGACCTCGCGGCCGAGGCGACCCGCACCAGCAACCGGATACGCGGCCTGCTCACCCAGTTCCACCCGTCGTTGGAGCGCGTGCTCGGGCCGCGGCTGGACCACCCGGCCGACACCTGGCTCCTCGAACGCTATGGGTCCCCGGCCGCTCTGCGCAAAGCCGGCCGCCGCAGACTCGTCGAAGTCATCCGACCGCCACCCTGCACCAGCTCACCGACTGGGCGCTGCGGCGCGGCACCGTACTCGACCGGCTGACGGTCGACCGGCCGAGTCTGGAGGACGTCTATCTGCGCCTGACCGACCCGGACCGCAACGTGCCCGAACGCCCACTGGAAAGGACCGCGTCGTGAGCACCGCCGCCCCTCGTGCAGCCGAGCCGCAGGCCCGGCGCCGCGGTCCCGCTCTGCTGTGGCATCAGATCCGCTACGAGCAGCTGACGTTCTGGCGCAACCCGCAGAGCGCGTTCGTCACGTTCGTCTTCCCGGTCGTCGTCATCGCGATCTTCGGCGGACTGTTCGGCGGCATCGGGAACAGCGAGTTCTACTACGGCCGCTCGGCGCTGCAGTACTACGTGTCGACGATCGCCGCGGTGTCCGTCCTGGGCTCCTGCTACAGCCAGTCGGCGATCGTACTCGCCGGGCGGCGCCAGAACGGGATCCTGAAAACGGGTACGGGCGACACCGCCGCCCACGTCCGCGTACTTCGTGGGTCTGCTGGCGCACTGCGTTGTCGTGAGCGTCGTCGACGTCGTGCTGATCACGGCGGTCGGCCGACTCTACGGCGTCCCACTGCCCGCCCCCTCGCAACTGCCCGTGCTCGCCCTGACACTCGTGCTCGGCGCCACCGCCTTCTGCGCCCTCGGGGTCGCCGTGGCGTCGCTGATCCGCAACGCGGAAGCCGCGCCGTCGGTCGTGCAGTTCGTCCTGTTTCCGCTGGTGTTCATCTCGGGCACCTATATGCCGATCCACTCCGCCCTGCTGAACGGCGTCGCCGGCGCGCTGCCGGTGAAGCCGTTCAACGACGCCCTGCTCGGCGCGTTCACCACGGACCACGCCGGTCTCCCCTGGCGGGACTTCGTGGTCCTGCTCCTGTGGGGCGTGGCCGGTGCGGCGGTGGCGGTCCGGCTGTTCCGCTGGGACCCGCGCCCGGAGTGAAGCGTCCTGCCCCGGGCCGTATCGGCGGTCCAGCCCCGGCTTCGCGGCCGTCAACGGCTTGAATCCCCTGTGCGAGTGTGCGCGGATCGGCACCGGCGGGTAGTCCGACCCGGCCACAGCCACGCGTCGCACGACCGAGGGCCGTCACCGCGCACATACCGCGGTGACGGCCCTGCCCGTCGCGGGGCGAGTCGTGCTTCAGAGCGGAACCCGGCCACCGGGTGGATGGGTTGGCCCATCCTCGTCACCCTCGCCAGGCGGCAGGAGTTCGGCGATGATCTCGGTGCCGAGTGCGTACGCCGGTACGCCCGCGGTGATGAGCGCGGTCTCGGCGACGCCGATGAGGTCGGCGATGCCGGCTCCGGCGTGGAGTGCGCCCTGGGCGTGGATCCGGGCCGGGTGTGCCCGGCCGAGGGCCAGCAACTGTCCGAAGTGGACGAGCTGCTGCACCCGCGCTCCCAGCGGATTGTCGGTCAGCACGATGTGGCGCAGTGCCGCGATCGCCTCTTCGGTCGGGAGCCGGCCGAATTCCTGGGCGAGGCGCAGCCGCTCCTGTACCCCGCTCGGAACGGTTCCGAGGGTGGAGCGGTAGCGGTCCCGTACGGCCTCCGTACGGGAGGCGGGGGTGTCGTCGGTCATGCCGTGGCCTTCGCGATCGCGGCGCGTACCGCCTCCTGGGCGCCCGGGGGGAAGTCCACGGCGCCACCGATCGCCGCCGCGGCGATCTCGGCCTCGGCGCTCTCCTCGATCGCCACCACGAGGTGGGCGGTGGCCGCCGAATCCGGGCCGAACACCAGGAGGCCGTGGTTGGCCAGCAGGACCGCGGACGTCGTCGGACGCCGCTCCAGGACGTCGGCGATTCCGCGCACCGACACGTCCGACCCGCGAGGCCCCCAGGGGACCACCGGAACGTCCTCGGCCTGTCCGAAGCGCAGCATCGGCTCGGTGCGGCACGGCAGCGGCCGGTGGGCCACGGCGAAGGCGGTGGCGGAGGGCGAGTGGGTGTGGATGATCGCGCCCACGTGGGGGCGGGCCTTGTACACGGCGCTGTGCATCGCGATGATCTCGGCGCTGACTGACTGCAACTCGCCCTCCAGGACCTGCCCGTCGAAACCGACGGTCGCCAGCTGTTCGGGCCGCAGACCGCGGACGAACCCCGGCGTCAGCAGGAGGCGTTCTCCGTCGAGCCTGGCGCTCAGGTTGGCGTGCCCGGAGTGGGACATCACCCCGGCCGCGAAGAGCTTCTCCGCGGCCTCCACCAGCTGGTCGGCCCGCTCTTTCACCAGGTACGTGTCGCTCATACCGCATCTCCAAAGTGTGCTGTCCGCGGCCGCTCGTTCGCCGCTGTCCACGTGCCGACCACTCTTCAACTTGAACTAAGGTTCAAGTCAAATGCCGGGAACGACGAGAAGCACGAGGAGCGGAACGTGCGCATGACGATCGGCCGACTCGCCGAGATCACCGGAGTGCCCGCCTCGGCCATCCGGTACTGGGAGCGCCACGGCCTGCTGCCCGCACCCGAACGCGAGGGCGGGCAGCGGCGCTATCCGCCGGAGGCCGCCGAGCGGATCACGGTGCTGCGCAAGTGCCAGCAAGCCGGGCTGACCCTGGCCGAGATCAGCGAGTTCCAGCGGGACCAGCCGCACCGAGAGGCGATGATCCGCGCCAAGATCACCGAGATCGAGCAGCGCATGCTCGATCTCGACCATGCGCACCAGCTCCTGACCCATGCCGTCAAGTGCAGCGAGGAGGACATCGTCAAGTGCCCGAAGTTCCGGGAGCAGATGGCGGAGTGGCACGCGCCGAAGGCGACGCCGTGAACTCCCGCCCCTGTCCCTGTCCCTGCCCCCGCCCGCCCCTGCTCCCGTCCCCCGTCACTGGTGTCGGCGCCCGGCCTCTGCCTCATCCGGCTCGTTCGACGGCCCGCAGCGGGCAGCCCGTGCCGACGCGCGTGACGAGTTCGGCACGCAGGGTGGCGAGTTCGGCCATGCGCTCGTCGATCACCCGGATCTTCTCCGCCAACAGCGCGGACAACGCTTCCGCGGCGTCCGGAGCGTCACGCAGTTCCTCGCCGTGGCTCATGATCTCCGCGAGTGAGAAACCGAGCGTCTGCGCCGTGCGGACGTAAAGCAGCCAGGCCACCGTCTCGGGTGGGAAGTCGCGGTAGCCGTTGGGCAGTCGGCGGCCCGCGACGAGTCCGAGCTTTTCGTAGAACCGGACGGCGTCCGTGGTCACTCCTGCCTGGGCGGCCAGCTCTCCGATACGCATGACCCTCCATCGGATGGGACTTGACCTTGGAGCGTAGTCCAATGTTTAGCGTGAGGCGTCGCTGCCACCGGACCAGCAGGAGCCTCATCGTGATCCGTGACTTCTCCCCTTCCCGCCCGCCCTATCTCCGGGCCGTACGAGCGAGCGCCTGGTACGACCTCGTCGTCACCTCGGGGTTCGCGACGCCGTGGACGTACGCCCTGGTGCACGACGCCCTGTCGTCGTGGAGCGACACGCTCGGTCTCGGCGTCCTACCTCAACTCGACCCGATGCAGACCCTGTACGCCAACCTGATGGGGTCGGTCGTGGTCGTCTGGGCACTCCTGCGCATCGTCGGACCGCTGCCGGTCCACGGGCTGTTCGACGGCGTGGCCCGCGTGCTCTTCGCGGCCTGGCAGACATACGCGGTCACCCATGGTGCGACGGGACTGCTGTGGCTGTTCCTCGTCGTGGAGGTGGCGTTCGGCGTCGTCCAGCTAATGCCGTGGTGGCACATGCGGAAGGGGCCGTTGGCGGCGCCGCCCGGGCCGCACACCCCCTGGAATTGATTCACGCAAAGCCACCCCGGGTCGGCCCCCTCGTCACTTGCCGAAGGACAGCAGTGTGCGGTCCTTCTTCTGGGCCGTGGGGCTCTGGACACGGCCGTTGAGCAGGAAGAAACGGCCGCCGGACCAGGCCATACGGGGGGTGAGGTAGAAGGTGCGCTCGGCGTCGGCAGCCGCTGCCGGGGTCTGCAGGAGGAGCTGGGGAGCGCCGCCGGTCGCCGCGATGGTGGCGATCGCGGCGGAGTCGTTCGGCCCCTTGCCGGGCTGGACGTACACCACGGCCGTGGGGCTCCTTCGTACGCCACCTCTCCTTGCCGGTGCCGAGGTCCATGGCGACGACCTCGTTGGTCTCCGGTTGGCCGAGTACGGCCCCGTCCGAGCCCGCGGTGCCGAGGTAGAGGGTGGACGCGTCGGTCGCGGCGAAGGTGCAGGCGTGGAGGTCTCCACTGCCGTCGCCGAAGCCGTCGCACGCTCCGGAGACCTTGAACTTCGGTTCGACCTGCCGGCGGACCTTTCCGTCCGGCGCGAACATCGTGATGTTCCACGCCTTGGTGTCGTTGTTGCGGGCGGCGACGACCAGCGGTTCGGTGGAGTAGACCCGGCCGACCGTCCAGCCCGGCGCGTATGTGTAGTTCCACCTGGACTTGCCGGTCGCCGGGTCGAGTTCCTCGATCAGTTGCTGCGTCTTGGTGACGTCGCCGGAGACCGAGCACAGGCCCACACCGATCAGCCTGGTGCCGCCGCCGACGGAGCAGGGGCTGCAACCGGCGGTCTTCCACGTGCCGAAGAGCTTCTTGCCGTCGACGGTTGAGAAACCGCTCGCGTAGGCGCTGTGGCTGACGGCGACGGTGTCGCCGGTGACCGCGAGCCGGAACTCGTTCGTGGTGTCGTACGAGGACTCCTGCGGCACCTCGATCTTCCAGCCCACCTTGCCCGTGGCCAGATCGATCTGCTGGAGGTACTTGCAGTGGGCGCGCGCGGTGTTGTTCTCCAGGGTGGCGATGACCAGCTTGCCGTGGGCGGCCGGGGTGTGCGCGGCGCCGCACACGGGTGTCTCCAGCGCCACGCTCCACTTCAGCGCTCCGTCGGCCACCGCGTGACCGGTGACCTCCTTGTACATGGCCCTGGCCACGATGTCGCCGAGCCGCCACGGGCCGAACTGCCGGCCGCCCGCCGAGGTCGGCTGGGTCTCGTTCTCGCGCACCCAGACGCGTGCCTCGCCCGCTTTGATCCCGTCGTTGCCCCGTCACCGCCGCTCGCACCGCCATTGCCGCTGCCGGTGCCGTCGCCGAGGTCGGCCGAGGGGGAAGTGGAGGGCGCGGCGGGGTCGCCGGCCCGCGCGACGGGTTTGGCGGGCTTGCCGTCGTCGCCGGAGGCGATGTACACACCGCCACCGACGGCCAGAAGCCCGCGACCACAGCAGCCACGATCACCACGGGCTTGCGGCGGAAGGGGCCCTGACCCCCGTTGCCCGGCGGGGCCGGCGGGACCGGTGGCGGAGTCTCGGCGTACGGTGCCGGGCTCGGCGGCCCGTAGCCACCGGGGTACGGTGGCTGCGGCGGGTGCCCGGCGCCGCCGGGGGGTTGGCCGTAGCCACCGGGCCGCACCGGACCTGGCTGACCGTAACCCCTGGGCTGCGCATAAGGGTTGCCCGGAACCGGCTCATGCGGCGGCTGCTGACTGGGCGGTTGGCTCACAGCGACATTCCCCCGAATTCGCCAACGAAATCACTACCTTGACCACTCGGGGTTCTTTCCATCACTCCGTACACCAGGCCCCACATGCTGCTACACCCCGGTTTCCGAAGGCGGACCTGGGCGGTCACCATCCGCATCGCCCTTGCCGGACCGGCCGTGCCGACCACGTTCCGCCGCGGCCGCGGCCGTCGCCGACGGCGTGTGCGGGAAGGTCAAGGCCCGTCTTTTCTATCCGAGTTCGGCGATGTCCTGCGCGCTCAGCCTCAACGCCCCGGCCGCGACGTTCTCTTCCAGGTGGCCCAGCGAGCCCGTGCCGGGGATGAGCAGGGTGTTCGGGGAGCGGGCCAGGAGCCAGGCGAGGGCCACCTGCGGCACGGTCGCGCCGTGGCGGGCGGCGACGGCGTCCAGGCGCTCGGCCGTCAGAGGCCGGAAGCCGCCGACCGGGAAGAAGGGCACGTAGGCGATGCCCGCTTCGGCGCAGGCGTCGATGAGTGGGTCGTCGTCGCGCTGGGCCAGGTTGTAGAGGTTCTGGACGCAGGCGATCGGTGCGATCTTGCGGGCCTCGTCGAACTCGGCGGCTGTGACGTTGGAGATGCCCAGGTGCCGGATGAGGCCCTCCTCGCGCAGTGCGAGCAGGGTTTCGAGGGGCGCGGCCAGGGGTGTCTGGGTCCGGTCGAGGTCGCCCATCCGCAGATTCACCACGTCCAGGCGGTCCAGGCCGAGCGAGCGCAGGTTCGCCTCGATGCCGCGGCGCAGGTTGTCGGGGGTCAGGCCGGTCTTCTCCGCCGCGGGCAGGGCGACGTCGGAGCCCTCGACCAGTGCGCCCACCTTCGTCACGATCACCAGATCGTCGGGGTAGGGGTGCAGCGCCTCCCGGATCAGCTCGTTGGCCGCCACCCCGTCACGCGAGTAGTAGTGCGAGGTGTCGATGTGGTTCACGCCGAGTTCCACGGCCCTGCGCAGGATGGCCAGGGCCGTGTCCCGGGTGGGCCGTTCCCCCTTCGGCCAGCCGGTCAGCTTCATCGCGCCGTACCCGATCCTCGCGACGCTCAAATCGCCGCCCAGCGCCCATCGTTCTGTTGTCATGATCACCACCCTAGTTGCCCCGGGCGGCCAACGATCTGACGCTGGTCGCACGCCGGGGGCGTGCGAATTCCGCCGCGCCCCCAGCTCCGGGTCACGAATCGGCCAGTAGGTGGCCGAAAGGACTCGACTGTTGAAAGCTTAGGTATGTCTCAAGGGGGGCGGCCAACCGCTGCTGCCACGGCCGACGGTGAGGTTGCCGGACGGGCGGGGCGCAGTACGGCACGGGGTGGGGCGGGGGATTCCATGACGTGGGCAGCATGCGCTCAGCACCGTGCGGCGTGTGAACAACGCAGAGCGCCGCAGCACCGGCTCCGGCTCGGGGTCCGGCAGTACGGTGACGCCGAACTACACGGCGGCCGATCCGAGGGCCGACACCAACGCACCCTGCTGATCAGCCCGCTGCTGCGTATGCGTCATCCCGGCCCGCCGAGGGCAGTCCACTCGAACCCCTGCGAGGAGCGTCCGGCTTCATGACACTCGAAGACGCGAGAGCAACCGGGGCGGGCAGTGGAGGGGCGGGCCGGGTGACGGAGAACGGGGCGGCGGAGAACGGGCCGGGCGAGCCGGAAGCGCTCGGCGCCGTACAGGGGCACCTCAAGACGATCGCCGACACGGGAGACCCGTCGTCGATCCTCGACCCGGACGTGGCGGCCGACGTGGCACGTCTGGAGGAGCAGTTCCCCGGTAACCGGACGATGGACGGCGTCGTCGCCCTGGGGTGGGTGGAATGGCACCGTGCGCGGGCCTTTGCCGGTGAGGTCGCGCAGTTCCATGAAACGTTCGCCGTGCTGCGCCTCCTTCCCGCCTTCCTCGCCGGGGAGGCATACGTGCCCAGTGCGTCGCTGCCCCAGGAGCTGCTCCCGACGCTGGCAGGGGCCGCGATGGAGCCCGCTGTGCGGATGCTTCAGGACGCCGGTGACAAGGGGACCCTGGATTCGGCCACCAGGGCCGCCTGGGCCTGGATGCGTATCGTCGGCCACATCGCGGCGGGCCCTGCGGTCGCGGGTGTGCTCGCCAATCTGAGCGTGGCCCTACGGCTGTTGGGTGAGCGGGGCGGTGGCACCGAGAACCTCGACCGGG
The DNA here is from genome assembly GCF_042737755.1 of Streptomyces sp. NPDC059994. NCBI lineage: Bacteria > Bacillati > Actinomycetota > Actinomycetes > Kitasatosporales > Streptomycetaceae > Streptomyces > Streptomyces sp. NPDC059994. Next base: position 294,846 of record NZ_JBHWUR010000001.1, on the reverse strand, counting down.
CCGTCGACACAGCCCGCCACGCCGTCACGACGATGGCCGAAGACGAACCGCAGCGGCCGGCGGCGATGGGCATCATGGCGACCGCCCTGTGGTCCCGGTACGAGAGCACGGCCGCCCCGGAGGACCTGGACGCGGCAGTGGAGGCCGCCCGCGCCTGCGCAGACGCGGGCCAGTCCGATGACCCCTTGCATCCGAACGGCGTGCAACTCGCCGCGCAACTCCTGCACTTGCGCTACGAGCGGTCGCGGTCGCTCAGCGATCTGGAGGAGTCGATCGACTGGATGCGCCGGCTGGTCACGGCGACCGGCCCCGGCGACCCTCTGCTCGCCCTGCTGCTGGCCATGCTGGGCGAGTGGCTCGCCATCCGCGCGGCGCGGACCCAGGACACGCAGGTCATGGAAGAGGCCGCCGAGACCGCGCGACGCGCCGCCGCCGCGGCGCCGGATGACGACGTGGAGGCCCAGCTCGCCGTCTCGGGGGTCTGGCACACGATCTTCGAGCACACCGGGGATCCGACGGCTCTCAAGGCGGCGAGGGACCTCGCGGTACGGCACGCCCGCGCCCTGTCCCCCCAGTCCGCCGGGCGAGCCCGCCATCTGGCCAACGCCTCCCTCACCGTGCTCTCCGCCCATGCGCACACCGGCGTTCGCGACGACCTCGACCTCTCCGTCGAACTGGGCGGGGCGGCGCTCGCCGCGGCGCCCGCCGGACACGCCAACCGGGACGTGGCGCTGCGCGCCCTCAGCGGCGCGCTCGCCCATCGCTTCCAGAGCGACGGACACCTCGAAGACCTCGACCGCGCGCTCGCTCTCAGCCGTGAGCTCCGTGACGCGCCGGGCGCCGGGCATGCTCCCTCGCTCGACCTGTCCAACCTGAGCCTCATGTACCGCACCCGCTTCCTGCGCTCGGGAGAGCCCGCCGACATCGCCCGGGCGATCGAGGCCGCCAAGTCGGCCGCCGTACACGCCGCCGACCCGCGTCACCGTGCCCGGGCCCGGCAGCAGCTCGCGCTCTGCCTCGTCAGGCGTTCATCCGCCGAGGGCCGCCCGGACGATCTGGACGAGGCCATCGAGCTGGGCCGCGCGGCCCTCGCGGATACTCCGCGCGACCATCCCGACTGGGTGACGATCATCGCGAACAACGCGCTGGCCTTCCTCACCCGGTACGAGCACAGCGGCGCACTGGAGGACATCGACGCGTGCCTCGCCTCGGTACGCGACGCGAGCAGCCGGCTGGAGCCCGGCCATCCCGCCCACCCCCAACTGCTCAACAACGAGGGGTACGCGCTGCTGACCCGGTACCACCGCACCCGGTCGGCCACCGAGCTCGACGCGGCGATCGACAGCACCCGCAGCGCCGCCGAACTGATGGCACCCGTCGACCCCCGGCTGCCCGGATGCCTGTCCAACCTGTGCCTGGCGCTGCGCGACCGCTTCGACCTCACAGCCGAACCGGCCGACCTGGACGAGGCGATCGCCGTCGGCCGTCGAGCCGTCGCAACGACCGCCGCAGGGAATCCGGCGCGCGCCACGCACCTCAACAACCTCGGCTACAGCCTGCTGGCCCTGGCCTTCCAGGACCCCACGGATACCGCCGTACGCGACGAAGCGGCCCGCGCCTTCCGTGAAGTCCTGGACATCCTTCCGGCAGGCGCCCCCTCACGGACCTATCCGCTCGTCAACCTCGGGCAGTTGCTCGTCCTGACGGCCGCCACGGACCCGGACGCGGAATCCGCCGAGTCCGCGGCCGTCAGCGCGTTCACCGAGGCCTGGGAGCTGACCGGCACCGCGCCCCTGCGCCGCCTCACCGCCGTACGCGCCGCCGTACGCCTGTTGTCCGACCGGGAGCCGGTGCGGGCGGCGGCGCTGCTGGAAGCGGCCGTGGACGTTCTGCCCGCGCTCACCCCGCGCATGCTGGCCCGCACCGATCAGCAGAGCCTGCTCGGCACCTGCTTCGAACTCGCCGCCGATGCCGCCGCCCTGGTCCTGACCGCGCGCGACGAACCGAGGACCGACCCCCCGGCCGCCGAATCGGCCGCGTCCAGGGCTCTGCGGCTGACGGAGGCGGGCCGGGGCGTCATGCTCGGCCAGGCACTCGACACCCGGGGCGAGGTCACCGACCTGCGCCGCCGACTGCCTGCACTCGCCACGCGCTTCCTGGCGATACGCGAACGGCTCAACGCGGCCTACGCGGACGACGCTCCCGGCGTCTGGGCGTCCGCCGAACCCTGGTACCCGGCCACGGAAGCCCGGCGCGACCTCGCCGCGCAGTTCTCCGCCGTCCTGGACGAGATCAGGTCCCGGCCCGGCTTCGACCGGTTCCTGCTGCCGATGGAGCTGCCGGACCTGCTGGCCCAGGCCGCGCACGGGCCGGTGGTGGTCTTCGCCGTGAGCGGCCACGGCAGCCACGCCCTGCTGATCCGCCCCGACGCCGTCACCGCGCTGCCCCTGCCCGGCCTGGACCGGGACACCGTGAGGCAGAGGGCTCAGGACTTCACCGCGGCGCTGAGGTGGGCGCCGAGTCCCACTCCCGCACGCAGTGAACCGGCCCTGCACACCCTCAACTCCACCCTGGAGTGGCTGTGGGACGTCGCGGCGGAGCCCGTCCTGACCGCCCTCAATCTCACCTCTCCCCCACCCCCGGGGCACCAGACTCCTCGTGTGTGGTGGAGCCCCGGCGGGCTGCTCGGCCTGCTCCCCCTGCACGCCGCCGGATACCACCGGGCCCCCACGGGCGGCTCAGGGGCGACCGTCATGGACCGCGTGGTCTCCTCCTACACCCCGACCCTGCGCGCACTGCGCCATGCCCGCCGCCCCCTGCCCCCGCGCTCCTCGCACCGCGCGCTCGTCGTCACGATGCCGCTCACCCCCGGCGCCCCTCCGCTGCCGCACACGGCCGAGGAGGAGGGGTACGTACGCACCCATACGCCCGAGCCGCTGGTGCTCACCGCGCGGCGGAAACACACGGACACCTCGGCGCAGGAGACCACCCCGAGCATGCGCGAGAACGTGATGTCGGCGATGGGCGACTGCTCCCTGGTCCACTTCGCCTGTCATGCCGTCAGCGACCCCGTCGACCCGTCCCGCAGCCGTCTCCTGCTTCAGGACGCCCCGCTCACGGTGAGCGGCCTGGCCGCCCTGGACCTCGACCACGCCGGGCTGGCCTTCCTCTCCGCGTGCAGCACCGCCTCCACGGGCGTGCCGCACCTGGCCGACGAGTTCGTCAACCTCGCCACCGCGTTCCAACTCGCGGGCTTCCGCGGCGTGGTGGCCACGCTCTGGCCCGTATACGACAGCCACGCCGCCGAACTCGCCCGGCTGTTCTACGCGGCCCTGGGCAGCCCTTCCGACCTCACTCCCGACCGGGCCGCCCGGGCACTGCACGAAGCGGTCCGCCACCTGCGCGACCACATGCCCGATCGCCCCGACACGTGGGCGGCCCATCTGCACTCCGGCGCGTAGCGGGCGGGCGGGGGCGGCGGGAGAGCCCTCGCACATTGGCCACCACCCGGACCGGCGCCGCGAAATCGGCCGAAGCGTGCCGTTGTTTTCCGTCGGCCCGCCGCCGAAGCTGCGAGTGCCGCACAATTCACTACCTGGGAGGCTTCATGACCAATCGCATGGACCAGCCGCGCGCCCTCGACCTGGTCGGCAACCCGATCCACATCGGCGGGGTCGCCACGGGATTCGAGGCCACCCTTGAGTACCGCGTCAGTGACGGCCACCACCAGGTGACCGGCACGTTCACCGCGGGAGGCGGCACCGGTGAACACGGGCAGTTCCATCTCGCCGTCGACGTCGGCCACGCGTCCTTCCAGCTCGACCGACTGCTCGTCCAGGTCTTCGAAGCGAGCGCCAGGGACGGCAGCGAGATCAACGCCGTCACCGTTCCGGTCATCTACGGGCCGCGTATCGTGCCCGGTTACTACGGCTACCGCGAGCACAAGGTGGTGAGGGGCGACACGCTGTCGGCCATCGCCAAGACGTACTACGGCGACGCCTCCCTCTACTCGCGCATCGTGCGGGCCAACCCGGCCCAGATCACCGACCCCGACAAGATCGTGCCGGGGCAGGTCCTCCGCATACCGATCGGGTCGTGATCCGGACCTGATCCGGCGGTCACCGCCCCGGCCCGACGGACACCGGTCACATCGGTACGCCGCCGCTCACTTGCTGAGCCGCACCGTGTCCCCCGCCGTACCGCCCGCGAGGACATCGATGCGGGCGCCGGTGTCGGGGTCGGTGACGCTCTGTCCCGCGGTCCGGGCGGCCAGGTCCGGTGCGGTACAGCCGGTGGGCACGGTGGTGGGGTGTGTCGGGGCGATCCGGACCGGGCCCTCGCCGGTCGCGGCGGCCGAGTCGACCTTGTAGACGAGGACGCCGGTGGAACAGGCGGCCGGGTCGTTGCCCTCGGCACGCCGCGACTCCGCCACGTACGCGGTCGTCTCGCCGGTGCGCAGGACGGCGATCTTCGTGCCGCCGGGGCGTTCCACCGGGGTGAGGCGCACGGTGCGCTGTCCCGGTGCGGCCAGGCAGGCGACCTGGTCGTCGCGGATCCAGCCGAGTTTCCAGGAGTGCCAGCCGAGGTACTGAGGGGCGGCCCCAGCGATGTTGCCCATGACGTCCCAGCCGCCGACGTACTGGTGGGTGTCCCCGGTGAACGAGTACAGGTCCGGGAGACCGAAGGTGTGGGCGGTCTCGTGGTCGGCGACCTTGGGACCCCAGCGCCACATGTCCTGGCCGAAGGTGACGGCCCACTTCAGCCGGGTGCCGTCCGCCGTGATGCCCGCGGTGGCCGGGTCGTAGAGGTAGGTCGGGGAGAAGGGGACGGCCGTCGCCGCCTTGGTGGGGACGATGTACACCATGTCGTACCGCGAGAAGTCGGCGTAGGGGTCGGCCGCGGTGACCGCGTCGCGAACGTACTTCTCGTGGGCCTCGAAGGTGATGCCGCGTGCGAAGTCGTACGACGTGGAGGCGGCGGGCATCCGTATCCAGCGGCGCAGCGGGGTGAGGGCGAGGCGGGAGCGGCCGTAGCTCGCCGCTCGCATCCACTGCGCGGCGGGGGCGAGTTGGGCGGCGTAGGGGGCGGTGGAGCCGGTTTCCGGTGCGTCGGGGAAGTCGACGAACAGGGTGAGGACGCGGTGGGTGCCGGTCGACGGCTGGAACTGGGTGCGGTCGGTGTCGTGGCCCTCGTCGGTCCAGCCCGTCCGGCCGGGCAGCGCGCAGGCGGCGGGAGTGGCCTGGTGCGGCCGGGGTGCGGCGGTCGCCGCGCCGCTTCCGGCCAGGCACACGGTGAGGGCGACGGCAGCGATGGCGAGGGGGCGCGGTCGGAGCGAGGGGGCAGGCATGGCTCTCCTCCAGGAGGCGGGCGAAAGGGGGTGGGGGGCCGGTCAGGCGCGGCCGGCGGCCAGGTCCATCAGGCGGGCGAGGACCCGCCCGCCCGAGGCGGTGATCCCGTCGTGCTCCCACTCGTTGGTGACCCAGACGCGGCAGGATCCGACCTCGCGCGCGGTGCGCAGGGAGAGCCCCGCGTCCACGTACATGTCGTCGTGGTAGACGATCGCGGCGAGCGGGACCTCGTTGGCGGCGAGGCGGCCGGTGTCGTACAGCTGCGGCCAGTCGGTGCGTCGGGCCAGCAGGTCCGCGGCCCCGGCGAAGGGACGCAGGGCCGCGACCTCCTGGAACATCCAGGGGTAGATCATCTCGCCGGTCAGGAGGAACGGGTCGGCGCCGTCGGCGAATCCGGGGAAGTCGCCGAGCGCGCGGGCGGCGGCCCAGCCGGTGGCCGAGGTGCCCTGGCCGTAGAGGGTCTCCTGCAGCACGGCGAACAGGGGGTTGCCGGTGAAGCCGGTCACGCCCATCACCTGGTGGAGGAACGTGTCGCTCAACTCCCCCTTCGCGTCCAGGGCTTCGTCGAGCAGCCAGTGGACCCGCTCGTGGCCGTCACCCATACCGAGGGCGAGGCCGAGGGTGCGCAGGCGACGGGGGGTGAGCCGGTCCCCGTCGGGCAGCCGTACGTCGGTGGCCGTGAGGAGGTCCGCGATCTCGCGCAGGCGGGCGGCGTCGTCGGGGTAGCGGGCGTAGAAGCCGAGGACGCGATCGCGCACCCGGGGGTAGGTGCGGGCGTACACGTCGTCGGCGGTGGCCGTCAGGCCGGGCAGCCCACCGGCCACATAGCAGGCGCGCAGCCCCTCGGGGGCCCGGGACAGATAGGTGAGGGTGAGGAAGCCCCCGTAGCTCTGGCCGAGGGTCTCCCAGGGTTCGTCGCCGCACAGCCGGCGCCGGATCAGCTCGGCGTCGGCGACGATCGCGTCGGCGCGGAAGTGGGCCAGGTGGTCGGCGAAGGCGGCCGGGGACGGGAAGTCGGCGGCCGTCCGGCCCGTTACGGGGGTGGAGCGGCCGGTGCCGCGCTGGTCGAGCAGGAGTACCCGGTGGGTCTTCAGTGCGTGGTCGAGCCATCCGGGCGAACCGGCCGACGGGCGGGGCGACTTGCCGCCCGGGCCGCCCTGGAGATAGAGGAGCCAGGGCAGTCGCTCGCCCGCCCGGGCGCGGTCGACGACCTCGCGGGCGAAGACCTGGAGGGTCGGGCCGTGCGGGGCCGAGTGGTCCAGCGGGACGGTGAAGACGTGGTCGACGGTTGCGTACGCCGGGTTCATGGATGCCTTTCGCGGCGCGGGCGCCGCCGGGTGCTGTGTGACTCTTCTTGGAGGAGCATGGCGCGGGCGGCCTCCCGGCGAGGAGCCCTCGTTCCGGCATAACGTCGCGTTATGGAGGGGCCGGGGGCCGTTCCCGCCGGGGCAGGCGGCGCGCGTACGAGGTCACCTCGCTCGCGAGGGCGACAAAGTGTAGGTGCGGCTGGAGGTGTAGAACTCCAGGGCGGCCCGGCCCTGTTCACGCGGCCCGTGGCTGGATTCCTTGGTGCCGCCGAACGGAAGGTGGAAGTCGACGCCGGTGGAGGGGGCGTTGACGCGGATCATCCCGGTGTCGAGCCGGTCGAATCCGTGCAGGGCGGTGTCCAGGTCGGCGGTGTGCACCGAGGTGACCAGGCCGTACGGGACCGAGTTGGTGATCCGTACCGCGTGGGCGAGGTCGTCGGCGGGCAGCAGGGCGGCGATGGGGCCGAAGAACTCCTCGCGCAGCAGGGGATGGGCCGGGGAGACCTTCTCCACCAAGGTGGGGGCTGTGTACCAGCCGGGGTGCCGGGGCGCGGTCCCGCCCGCGAGCACGTCCAGGCCGCGGGAGGCCTCGCCCACCCGGTCGCGGGCGCGCTCGCTGATGAGCGGCCCGCAGACGGTGTCCACCGAGGCCGGGTCGCCGACCGGGAGCGCCCGGAGCGCTTCGGCGAGCGCCTCGCGCAGCGGGTCGAGAGCCGCGCCGACGGCGATGACACGGCTGGTGGCGGTGCACTTCTGGCCCGCGTATCCGGCGATCGCGGCGGCGATGTGGGCGGCGGCCTGCGCGATGTCGGCGTCCGGCAGGACGATCGCGGCGTTCAGGCCGCCCATCTCCGCCTGGACCGCGATGCCCCTCTCGGTGGCGGCACGCGCCACCGCCCGGCCGACGCCGGTCGAGCCGGTGAACGAGACGACGTCGGCGCAGCGGACGAGCGCGTCTCCTTCGGTGGCCCCGCCGGGCAGTACCGTGAACACCCCTGCGGGCAGAGCGCGTTGGAGGACCTCGGCCAGACGCCGAGCGCAGGCCGTGGCTTCGGGAGCGGGCTTGAGCACCACCGCGTTGCCGACGGCGAGCGCCGGGGCGGCCTTCCAGCTCGGGATGGCGAAGGGGAAGTTCCACGGGGTGATGAGCCCGGCGACGCCGTGCGGCCTGCGGCGGGTGAGCAGCAGGCCGGATCCCGCGGCGGGTTCGTGGACCGCCCCGACGGGTTCGTAGGGCGCCTGGGCGTAGTACCGCCAGATGGCGACGGTACGGGCGACTTCGGCCCGGGCCTCGGCGAGCGGCTTGCCCACCTCGCGCACGGCGAGCGCCGCCAGTTCGTCCGCCGCGGCCTCGACCGCGTCGGCGGCGGCGCCGAGCGCGGCCGAACGCGCGGCCGCACCGCCGAGCAGCCATCCCGGCTGGACCGCACGGGCCCGCTCCACGGCGTCGGCGGCGGCACGTGCCCCGGGGGCCGGGATCCGGACGAGGACGTCGGCGGGGTCGGCCGGGTTGCGGGAGATGAGGTGAGTGACGTCAGCGGTCACGGGAGGGGTCCTCCAACGAAGGGGGTGTGCGGGTCGAGGAAGTACGGGGCAGTCGCGGCGAGCCGGGCCCGGCCGGTGACGGGCGCTGCGCCGCGCGGGCAGGCGGCGGGAGAACCGCGCCGCCTGCCCGCGAGATGGCAACGCCTGACCGGCGGCGGCCGGACGGATCAGCGGTGGCCGTCGGCCACGGCCTTCTCGGTGGCCAGGCGCACCCCCGCCTCGATCTCCCCGGAGAGCGGGGCGCGCGGCGGGCGGACGGGGCCGCCGGGCCGTCCGGCGATGTCCATCGACAGCTTGATGGACTGGACGAACTCGGTCTTCGAGTCCCAGCGCAGCAGGGAGTGCAGAGAGCGGTAGAGCGGCACGGCCGTGGCCAGGTCCCCGGCGACGGCGGCGTGGTAGAGCTCGGCGCAGGAGGCGGGGAAGGCGTTGGGGTATCCGGCGATCCAGCCGACCGCGCCCGCGAGGGCGAGTTCGAGGAGCACGTCGTCGGCGCCGATCAACAGGTCGAGTTCCGGGGCGAGTTCGGCGATCTCGTACGCCCGGCGGACATCGCCGCTGAACTCCTTGACGGCGACGACGCTGCCCTCCTGGTGCAGCTGGGCGAGGAGCGGGGGCGTCAGGTCGACCTTGGTGTCGATGGGGTTGTTGTACGCGACGACCGGCACTCCCGCCCGGGCCACCTCGGCGTAGTGGGCGCGCACGGACCGTTCGTCCGCCCGGTAGGCGTTGGGCGGGAGCAGCAGGACCGAGCCACACCCGGCCTCGGCGGCCTGTTCGGCCCAGCGGCGGCTCTCGGCGCTGCCGTACGCGGCGACGCCCGGCATCACCCGGTCCCCGTCGCCCGCCGCCTCCACGGCGGTGCGGACCACCTGGACGCGCTCCTCGTCGGTGAGGGTCTGGTACTCGCCGAGGGAGCCGTTGGGCACGACGCCGTCGCAGCCGTTGTCGATCAGCCAGCGCACATGGGCGCCGTAGGCGTCATAGTCGACGGACAGGTCGTCGCGCAGGGGCAGGGCGGTGGCGACCATGATGCCGCGCCAGGGACGGGTGGGGTTCCAGGTGGTGGTGGCCATATCGGCAACCTCTCTATGCGATGTGACATTTCACTAGTGGGTGCAAGGGGCTGCACGGGGGGCAGCACGGTGGTGCGGGGAGCCCTTGGAGGGGCTCGCACCTGGGTCAGTCCGTATGGGGGGCCGGAACGGGGCCGTCGAGCGAGCCAAGTGCGCGGAGCGGTACCGGCACGGCGAACGGCCGCCGCTCGGGGGCCGGATCCGCGAGCGGGTCCGCGTCGCCGCGCCGCGCGGCCAGACAGGCCACGGCCGCACCGCACATCCGGCCCTGGCACCAGCCCATCCCGGCCCGGGTGAACAGCTTGACGGTGCGCGCGTCGCGCGCTCCGAGGTCGGTGACCGCCGCGCGGACGCTCTGCGCGGTCACCTCCTCGCACCGGCACACCTCGGTGTCGTCGGCGAGCCACTGCGGCCAGCCGCTACCCGGTGCGTGCGCGGCGGCCATGGCGTCGGCGAAGGCGCGCATCCGGTCCCGGCGTCGCTCCAGTTCCCGGGCGCGGCCGCGACGGGTGGGGCGCCCGTGCAGCCGGGCGGCGATCGCGAGTCCGGCCAACTCGCCTTCCACGCCCGCCAGTCGGGCCCCGCCGACACCGCCGGTCTCCCCCGCCGCCCACAGGTCTCGTACCGAGGTCTCCTGGGAGGCGTCCAGGACCAGGGCGGTGGTCCGGTCGGGGGTGCTGCGGGTGGCGCACCCCAGGGTCGTGGCGAGTTCGATCTGCGGTGCCAAGCCGTGGCCCACGGCCACCGCGTCGCACTCGATCCGGCGACCGCTGCCGGGTACGGGCCGCCAGTCGCGGTCGAGCCGGGACACGGTGACCGCCTCCACGCGTTCGGTGCCGTGCACCTCGGTGACGGCGCTGCGGGTGCGCAGCCGTACCCGGTGGCGCAGCAGCGCACCGCCGTGCACGGCCGCCTCGGCGATCTTGCGCGGGTTGGCCGCGAGCGCGTACGGGTGGCGGGCGTAGCCCAGGTAGCCGGACGCCTCGATGACGGCGGGCACCTGCGCCCCGGCGGCGGCCAGCGAGGAGGCGACCGCGAGCAGCAGGGGTCCGCTGCCCGCCACGACGACACGCCGGCCGGGGAGCACGAGGCCGGACTTGAGCATGGCCTGGGCCCCTCCGGCCCCCACGACACCGGGGATCGTCCAGCCGGGAAAGGGAAGTTGGCGCTCGTACGCGCCGGTCGCGAGCAGCACCGCCCGGGCCCGGATCCGCACCGGCCGCTCCTCGCCTCCGTCGGCCCCGGTGACGGCGTGCACCACCCAGGGGCCTCCGTCGCCGTCGCGGGTGACGGTCCACACGTGGTGGCCACCGAGACGGTCCACCGCACTCGCCTCCAGGCGACGGCGGAGCCCGGTGAAGAGGGACCAGTCGTGGTGCAGGGCCTCGGGGCGGGCCGCCCCGGTGGCCGGTGCGGGGTGCCGGAAGAACTGGCCGCCGATCTGCGGCGAGGCGTCCAGCAGGGCGACGGACAGGCCGAGTTGGGCGGCGGTGACGGCACCGGCGAGCCCGGCGCAGCCCGCGCCGATCACCGCGAGATCGTAGGGGTCGCGCTCCTCCGGCGCCGCGGGCGTCTCAGCCGAGGGACGCATGGCCGTGTCCTTCCTGGGTGACCACGGTGTCTCCGGGGCGGGCCGGCACCAGACAGGCCCTGCGGTTGGGCTGCCCGTTGATGGTGGCGAGGCAGTCGTAGCACTGCCCGATGCCGCAGAACGCACCGCGCGGGCGGCCGGTGGCGCGGGTGGTGCGCCAGGCGAGGATGCCCGAGGCCCAGAGCGCGGCGGCGACGGACTGGCCGGGCAGCGCGGGCACGGGCCGGTCCTCGAAGGTGATCTCGAACGATGGGCCGGTGCGCGTCCCGACCAGGTCGGCGGGGGTTCGGGCCACGGGAAGCCTCCTTGTGCAGCGGGCGGGCCGGTCCGTCCACAGGCGTACGGAGCGGACGGACGAGGGGGATGACAGGGGCGCTCTTCCGGGAAGTCCGGGAGGAGGCGCGCGCGGAGGGCGAGCGGGGCTCGGCTCAGCCCTTCGCCGCGAACCGGCCGGGGGCGAACGGGGCGATGTCCAGCGGCAGTTGGCCGCCCGTCACACACGCCGCCACGATCAGCCCGGTGACGGGGGCGAGCCCGACCCCCGCTCCTTCGTGGCCGCAGGCGTGCAGGAGGCCGGGGACCTCGGGGTCGGGGCCGATGGCGGGCAGATGGTCGGGCAGATAGGGGCGGAAGCCCGCGTACGTACGCAGCGCCCGCACGGTGCCCAGGACCGGGAAGAGGGCGACGGCCTGGGCGGCGAGACGGCACAGCGCCTCGGTGGACAGGGTGCGGTCGAAGCCGACCCGCTCCCGGCTGGCACCGATCAGGACCGGGCCCGCCGCGGTGCCCTCGACCACAGCCGAGGTCTGGAGCGCCGCGGAGTCGCTGGCGACGTCGGCGACGTAGTCCGCCGCGTACACCTTGTGCCGCACCACGCGCGGCAGCGGCTCGGTGACCAGGACGAAGCCGCGGCGCGGCAGGACGGGCAGCTCCACGCCCGCGAGCCGGGCGACCTGGCCGCCCCAGGTGCCCGCCGCGTTCACCACGTACGGGGCGTGGATCCGCCCGCCGCTCGCCGTGTGGACCCCCCTCACCTCGCCGCTCTCCCCGGTGAGCAGAGCCGTGACCTCCTCACCGAGCCGCAGTCGGATCCGGTCGCCCCCCGCGCGCAGCAGATGGGCCGCGGCGAGGGCGGGCATGACCTGGGCGTCCTGCGGGTAGTGGTAGCCGCCCGCCAGGCCTGGGGCCAAGTGGGGCTCCAGGTCGTTCAAGCGGTCCGCCGGGATCTCCTTGACCCGTACACCGGCGCTCTCCTGTCCGGCAGCGAAGCCGCGCAGTGCCGCCATCCCGGCCTCGCCGGAGGCGACGACCAGGCCACCCTTGGGTTCGTACTCGATCTGCGGCGGGAGCAGTCCGGCCAGCTCGCGCCACAACTCGGCGGAGGCGAGGGCGAGGGAGAGTTCGGGGCCGGGCTCCTTGTCGGAGAGCAGGAGGTTGCCCTCACCGGCGCCGGTGGTGCCGCCCGCGACGGGGCCGCGGTCGACGACGGTGACGGTGAGGCCGGCGCGTGCGGCGTAGTAGGCGCAGGCCGCGCCGACCACGCCCGCACCGATGACGATGACGTCCGAGGATGTTCTCGTGGGCACAGCAGTAATATTTCACATTGCACTGCGTTGGCCAAGGGGTGCGCCGCAACGGCTCATTGGGACACGAGTAGGTAAAGGAGCGACCAATGGGTTGTCAGTACAATTTCACATTACTATGTTACAGGTCACATTCCAGCCAGCTCTGGCTGTCAGACTGCTCTCGCGCTCCGGAGTGACCACTGATGAACAAGCGCACCCTCACCGCCCTCGCCACCGCCCTGGCGGCATCCCTCGCCCTCGGGGCGACCGGCTGCTCGAAGACCAAGCACTCGGACGCGGGCCCGGACGCCGGGGGCAAGAACCCGGCGACCGCCAACGCCGGCACCGTCGTGGGCGGCACTCCCCAGAAGGGCGGCACCCTGACCGTCCTGTCCAACCAGGACTTCACCCATCTCGACCCGGCCCGCAACTGGGTCATGAACGACATGGACTTCGGCACCCGGCTGCTCTACCGCACCCTGGTCACCTACAAGGCGGCCCCCGGCACCGGCGGCGGCGAGCTCGTACCCGACCTGGCCACCGATCTGGGCACCTCATCCAACGGCGCGAAGACCTGGACCTTCCACCTCAAGCCGGGGGTCAAGTACGAGGACGGCAGCCCCGTCACCGCCCAGGACGTCAAGTACAACGTGGAGCGCTCCTTCTCGCCCGACCTGCCGGGCGGCGCCGACTACGCGGCCCGCTACCTCGCCGGCGCCGACGGCTACCAGGGCCCGGCCCAGGGCAAGCACCTGGACTCCGTCAAGACGCCGGACGACCACACGATCGTCTTCGAGCTGCGCAAGCCCTTCGCGGAGTTCCCCAACGCCACCGTGATGCCGACCTTCGCACCGGTCCCCCAGGCTCAGGACAAGGGCCCCCAGTACGACAACCGGCCGTTCTCGTCGGGACCGTACAAGATCGAGTCGTACCAGCGGGGCAAGAAGCTGGTGCTGGTCCGCAACAGCCACTGGGACGCCGCCACCGACCAGGTGCGCAAGGCGTACCCGGACAAGCTCGTGATGGTGATGGGACTCAAGGCCAACCAGATCGACGACCGGCTCATCGCCTCCCAGGGCGCCGACGCCTCCGCCGTCTCCTGGGGCGCCCTGCGGCCGGAGAGCGCGGCCAAGGTGCTGCCCAGCGCAGAGGTCCGCAAGCGGCTGATCGCCGAGTCCACCAACTGCACCGACATGGTCCAGATGAACACCGGGCGCGCCCCGTTCGACAACGTGAAGGTCCGTCAGGCCGTGCAGTACGCCCTCGACAAGGACGCGGTCCTCACCGCGTCCGGCGGCCCCGCCTTCAACGACCCCTCCACCGCGTACATGCCCGCCTCCCTCTTCGGCGGCAAGCAGCCGGACACCGTGAAGGTGCCCGTGGCCGGCGACGTGGCCAAGGCCAAGCAGCTCCTCAAGGAGGCGGACAAGCCGGACGGGTTCACGACCATGATGACCGTCTCGACCGGCGACAAGGGGCGCGCCGAGGCGATCCAGCAGGCGCTCGGCAAGGCCGGGATCAAGGTCACCATCGAGACCGTCGACCCGTCCGCGTTCTACGCGACGATCGGGGACACCAAGAACCGGACCGACATCGTCTACACGGGCTGGTGTCCCGACTACCCGTCGGGATCCACCTTCCTGCCGTTCGTCTTCGACGGCCGCTACATCAAGGAGAAGGGCAACTCCGGCAACCACTCGCTCTTCCGCGACGACGCCACCATGAAGAAGATGGACGAGATCGCCGCCATGACGGACGCCAAGCAGGCCAACGCCGCATGGCAGCAGCTGGACGGCGAGATCCTCGCCAAGGCCCCGGCCGTACCGGTCCTGGTGCGCCGCTGGCCGCTGGTGCTCGGCACCAACATCGCGGGCGCCTACGGCCAGACCTCCTTCGGCGGTCAGCTCGACTACGCCACGGCCGGCCTCAAGGACCCCTCGAAGAGCCAGGGCTGAGGATCTGCCGGATCATGACCACCACCCTCGCACCGGCGGCCGCGCCGGCGGGCCGCGGCCCCTGGCAGCTGGCCCGCGCGGAACTGCGCCGCCGCACCTCCGTCAAGATCTCCCTCGCCGTCGTGGCGCTCTTCGTCGTCATGGCGGCCGCCGCCCCCTTGCTGAGCAGGCTCGGCGGCTGGTCGCCCGAGGAGTTCGACAAGACCGCCGTCGACCCGTACCTGGGCGGTCAGCCGCTCGGGGCCCTCGGCGGTGTCTCCGCCGACCACTGGCTGGGAGTGGAGCCCGTCACCGGGCGCGATCTGTTCGCCCGGGTCGTGCACGGCGCCCAGGTCTCCCTCCTGATCGCCTTCACCGCGACCGTGATCGTCGTGGTCGCGGGTACGGCCGCCGGGATCGCGGCCGGCTACTTCGGCGGGCGCACCGACACGGTCCTCAGCAGGCTCATGGACCTCACCATGTCCTTCCCCTCCCTCATCTTCATGATCGCGATGATGTCGGTGGCCAAGGACGTCAACCGCATCGCCCTGATGACCGCCGTGATCGGCCTGTTCGGCTGGCCCGGCATCGCCCGCGTCGTCCGCGGCCAGACCCTCTCGCTCAAGCACCGCGAGTACGTCGACGCGGCGCGGGTCAACGGCTCGGGCTCCTGGCGGATCCTCACCCGCGACATCCTGCCGGGCGTCGCGGGGCCCGTCATCGCGTACACCACCCTGATCATCCCCGGCATGATCGCCACCGAGGCGGCCCTGAGCTATCTCGGCGTCGGCGTCCGCCCGCCCACCCCCTCCTGGGGCCAGATGATCGCCGAGAGCGTCGCCTTCTACGACACGGACCCCATGTACTTCGTCATCCCGAGCACCTGCCTCTTCCTCACGGTGCTCGCCTTCACCCTGCTCGGCGACGCGCTGCGGGACATCCTCGACCCGAGGGGAAGCCGCTCATGATCCTCTACATCGGCCGCCGGCTGCTCGGGATGACCGGGGTCCTGATCGCGATCGCCGCCGTCACCTTCACCATCTTCTACGTCCTGCCGTCCGACCCGGCCGCCGCCGCGTGCGGCAAGTCGTGCAGCGTCGAACGTCTGGCGGCGATCCGCACCCACATGGGCCTGGACCAGCCGGTGTGGAAGCAGTTCTGGGAGTTCGCCTCCGGCATCTTCACCGGCCGCACCATGGGCAGCGGCCAGTACGCGCTGCACTGCGACTTCCCGTGCCTGGGCTACTCGTACGAGAACAGCGAGTCGGTGTGGGGCCTGCTCATGGACCGGCTGCCCGTCTCCGCGTCGCTCGCCCTCGGCTCGGCGGTCCTGTGGCTGGTGCTCGGTCTGTCCGCCGGGGTCACCGCGGCGCTGCGCAAGGGCACCCTCACCGACAAGGTCCTGATGGTCGGCGCGGTCGCCGCCGCCTCGCTGCCCGTCTACTTCACCTCCATCATGCTGATCTACGGCCTGATCAGAACCGCCGGGCTGCTGCCCTATCCGCAGTACGTGCCCTTCGGCTCGGACCCGGTCCACTGGGCGTCCAACCTGCTCCTGCCCTGGCTCGCGCTCGCCGTCCTGTACGCGGCCATGTACGCACGCCAGAGCCGCAGTTCGATGATCGAGACCATGGCGGAGCCGTACATCCGCACCGCCCGCGCCAAGGGCCTGCCCCGCCGCACGGTCGTGGTCAAGCACGGGCTGCGGGCGGGGATGACGCCGATCCTCACCATCTTCGGCATGGACCTGGGCGGACTGCTCGCGGGCGCGGTGATCACCGAGTCCATCTTCGGGCTGCCGGGCATCGGACGGCTCTTCTACGGCGCCCTGTCCAGCGGCGACCAGCCCGTCATCCTCGGCGTGACCCTGCTCGCCGCCGCCTTCATCGTCGTCGCCAACCTGGCCGTCGACCTGCTCTACGCCGTCGTCGACCCGCGAGTGAGGTACTGATGGACGCGCCCCGCCCCACCTCGCCCGCACTCCCACCCCGAGCCGCGCACCTGCGGGACGCGCGCGAACCCCTGCTGTCCGTGCGGAACCTGAGCGTCACCTTCCCGACGCAGCACGGTCCCGTACGGGCCGTCGACTCCCTCGACTTCGACGTCCACCGGGGCCGCACCCTGGGCATCGTGGGAGAGTCCGGCTCCGGCAAGTCCGTCACCTCCATGGCCGTCCTCGGCCTGCACACCGGCGCCAAGGTCACCGGCTCCATCGCGCTCGACGGCCAGGAGCTGGTGGGCCTGACGGAGCGTGAGCTGAACCGGCTGCGCGGCCGCCGGATGGCGATGATCTTCCAGGACCCGCTCTCCAGCCTCCACCCCTACTACACGGTCGGCGAGCAGATCGCCGAACACCACCGCGTCCACTTCCGCTCCGGCCGCGCGGTGGCCCGCCGGCGTGCGGTGGAGATGCTCGCCGAGGTCGGCATCCCGGAGCCGCGGCGCCGGGTCGGCGAGTACCCGCACCAGTTCTCGGGCGGCATGCGCCAGCGCGTGATGATAGCGATGGCGCTGGCCTGCGAGCCCGAGCTGCTGATCGCGGACGAGCCGACCACCGCGCTCGACGTCACCGTGCAGGCCCAGATCCTGGAACTGATCGCCCGCTTGCAGCAGGAGCGGGGGCTCGCCGTCGTCATGATCACCCACGATCTGGGGGTGGTGGCGCGCGTCGCCCACGACGTCCTGGTGATGTACGGCGGCCGGGCGGTCGAACAGGCCCCCGTGGACACCCTGTTCGCGGCCCCGGCCCACCCCTACACCCGTGGCCTGCTCGACTCGCTGCCCCGCCTCGACGACCCCGACGACGCGCCGCTGCGGGCCATCCCCGGCAGCCCGCCGTCCCTGCTCACCCCGGCTCCCGGCTGCGCCTTCGCTCCCCGCTGCTCGCGGGCCGCGTCGGCCGCCGCGAGCGAGCGGCTGCGCTGCGAGACCGAACCGCCCCTGCTGTCCGGGCCCGCCGGCCACGCGTCCGCCTGTCACCTCCCCACGTACGAAGGCGCCCCTTCATGACCACAGCGACCCAACCTCTGCTGTCCGTACGGGACATGACGAAGGTGTACCCGGCCCGGCGGCGCGGCTCGGCTCCCGTACGGGCGGTCGACGGCATCAGCTTCGACGTGGCACCCGGCGAAACGCTCGGCCTGGTCGGCGAGTCCGGCTGCGGCAAGTCCACCACCGGCCGCACGATCGTGCGCCTGCTGGAACCCTCCAGCGGATCGATCGCCTACGACGGCCACGACATCAGCCATCTCTCCCAGCGCGACCTCAAGCCGCTGCGCCGCGAGATCCAGATGGTCTTCCAGGACCCGCACTCCTCACTCAACCCGCGCCAGACCGTCGCACGGATCATCTCCGACCCCCTGCTGGTGCAAGGGAGTTCGGCGGCGGACGCGCGCCGGCGGGCCGCCGAGCTGATGGAGCTGGTGGGGCTCATCCCCGAGCAGATCGACCGCTTCCCGCACGAGTTCTCCGGCGGCCAGGCCCAGCGCATCGGCATCGCCCGCGCGCTGGCCACCCGGCCGCGGCTCGTCATCGCGGACGAGCCCGTCTCGGCCCTCGATGTCTCCGTCCAGGCCCAGATCGTCAACCTGATGGAACGCCTGCAGCGGGAACTCGGTCTGGCCTACCTCTTCATCGCCCACGACCTGTCGGTGGTCAAGCGGGTCTGCGACCGGGTCGCCGTCATGTACCTGGGCCGGATCGTCGAGATCGGCGCGAAGGAGCGGGTGTACGCGGCCCCGGCCCACCCCTACACCCGCGCACTGCTCTCCGCCGTCCCGCTGCCCGACCCGGCCGCCGAACGGGCCCGCGAGCGCATCACGCTCCTGGGCGACCCGCCGAGCCCGGCCGCACCCCCGCCGGGCTGCTCCTTCCACCCCCGCTGCCCCAAGGCGCAGGCCCGCTGCCGCAGCGAGGCGCCCGTGCTGCGGATCGCCGCACCGGGCGAGGCACGCCAGGTCGCCTGCCACTTCCCCGAGGCGGCCTGACCACGGGTGTGCCCCGGAACCGTTCGCGGTTCCGGGGCACATCCGCGTGGTCCGGGCCATGACTTCCCCGGTCCGCGAACCGGGGCCTCCGCTGTCCGGACGCGCCTTCCCCGATTCGGCCTATGACTTGGTGATGCGGACCCGCTCCCCGTACCCGTCGGCGCTCAGCACCTCGATCCGCACCCCGGCCGCGGGGTCCGCGAACGACTCGCCGGACCAGTACGGCGCGTCGTCCAGCGGACGGCAGCCGCCTGCCGGAGTGGCGGCGGGCTTGGCGTCCACGACGCGGATCGGCCCGTATCCGGTCGGCACGGATGTGTCGACCTTGTAGATGAGCGCGCCGGTCGAACAGGCCGCCGTGTCCGCCTGGACCGCGCGGCGCGATTCGACGACGTACGCGGTCGTCGGCCCGGTCGGCACCACGGCGATCTTGGTCCCGCTGCCGTACTCGACGGCGGTGAGGTCCACCGTGCGGGTGCCGCGCGATGCCTGGCAGGCGACCTGGCCGTCGTCGGTCCAGCCGAGCTTCCACGACTCCCACCCGAAGTACTGCGGTGCCTTCCCGCCTATCAGGCCCATGACGTCCCAGCCGCCGACGAACCGGTGCGCGTCGCCGCCCGCGTCGAAGGCGTACAGGTCGGGCAGGCCGAAGGTGTGCGCC
The DNA here is from genome assembly GCF_042737755.1 of Streptomyces sp. NPDC059994. Taxonomy (NCBI): domain Bacteria; kingdom Bacillati; phylum Actinomycetota; class Actinomycetes; order Kitasatosporales; family Streptomycetaceae; genus Streptomyces; species Streptomyces sp. NPDC059994. The sequence continues at coordinate 275,833 of NZ_JBHWUR010000001.1, read as the reverse complement.
GTCTCGTGGCCGACCAGCTTGGGGCCCCAGTTCCACATGTCCTGGCCGAAGGTGACCGCCCACTTCACGGTCGCACCGTCGGCGACGACGCCCGCGGTGCCCGGCTGGTACACATAGGTCGGCGTGAAGGAGATGGCTTTCGCGTTCCTGGTGGGGACGACGTAGACCATGTCGTACCGGGAGAAGTCCACCGCCGGGTCGGCGGCCCTCACCGCGTCCCTGAGGTACGCCTCGTGCGCTTCGTGGCTCAGCCCGCGCGCGAAGCCGTACGAGGTGGAGTCGTGCGGCATGCGCACCCACCACCGGTGCTCGCTGATGGCGAGCCACGCCTTGCCGTACGAGGCGTTCCACAGCCAGTTCGCGCCGGGCGTGAGCTGCGCCGCGTCATCTGCCGGGGCCTCGGTGGCCGCCGCGTCCGGGAAGTCCACGAAGATCATGGCGACCTTGAGGGTGCCGGTCGAGCGCTGGAAGACAGTGCGGTCGGTGCTGTGGCCCTCGTCCGACCAGCCGGTCGTGCCGCGCAGTGCGCAGTCGGAGGCGGTGTCGGCCTGCGCCGGGGACGGCGCCACGCCGAGCAGGAGGAGCAGCACGGTGACGGCCAGGGCGGGCAGCTGCAGGGTCCGGCGCAGAGCCGGCCAAGGACGCTCGGCGCGCGCGGACTTGGGGGAAGGGACAGGAGCGGTGCTTCTCATGGACTCGCGACCTCCATATGAATGGCATGTGACATTTCACATAAGAGTGGAGGGGTCTCGCCCCTGTCCGAAAGATGTCGTCGCTCCATAACATCCGCGCCATGGATCTGGAGCTGCGGCACCTGCGAGTGGTGTGCGCGATCGCGGAGGCCGGGAGCCTCACCAAGGCGGCCGCCGCGCTGCGCATGACCCAGCCCGGGCTCAGCGCGCAGCTCCGCCGGATCGAGACCATGCTCGGCGGAGCGCTCTTCGACCGCAGACGGGACGGCGCGGTCCCCACCGGCTTCGGTGAACTGGTCCTCACCCGCGCCCAGTCGATCCTGCCCGGAGTAGACGGTCTGCTCGCGGACACCACCCGCGCCGCCCGCCGGATGTCGGCCCCGCACCGCGTCCGCCTCGGCTCCGTCGGCGGCCCCCTTCTCGGCCATCTCATCCTGGCGGTAAGGGAGTTGCTGCCCGGCACCGAGGTCACCGCCCGCTCGCACCCCTCCCCCGTGCCCCTGCTGGAGGACGTGGCGGCGGGCCGTCTGGAAGCCGCCGTGCTCGGTGACAACCCGCACGACGAGCTCCTGCCCCGCGACGGGGTGGTCCTCGTCCCGTTCGCCACCGAGCCGGTGTTCGCCCTGCTGCCAGCGGCCCATCCGCTGGCCGCCCAGCGGGAGGTGGCCCTGGCCCAGCTCCTCGACGAGGACTGGGCGGTGCCGGGCCCGGACCGGGACCGCACCCGCGAGTACTGGTCGTCGGTCTGCGCCCTGACACACCGCCGCCCCTCGGCCCCGTACGAGGCCGAGGGGCGCCAGCTGATCGAGATCGTACGGGCCGGGCTGGCCGTCAGCCTGTGCCAGGCCACGTTCATCGAGGTCCCGGGTGTCGCCGTGCGCCCGCTGGCCGGAAATCCCCTCCACTACCGTCATGTTCTGGCCTGGCGCCGCGACGGACCGCTCGCCCCGCACGACACCGAGATCCTCCGCCGGGTGCACACCGGTTACGCGAACGCCCGGGCCGGCAGCCCGGCGTACACGCGGTGGCTGAAGCACGGGTCGTACGAGGTGCCGGGGCCGGTGGAGCCATGACGCCGGGCCCCCGGGGCGGATGCGCTCGGGGGCCCGTGCGGTCGGCGGACCGGTTCGGCCCGGCCGGGCCCGGGTCAGCCCTCGGACCGGATCCGATTCTGGGCGGTGCCCGCGCAGCCGGTGACCGCTGCGTTGACCTGACCTGACCTGACCTGCCGGACAAGGGATAAGGGCAAGGGAAAGGGCAAGGGAAAGGGAGGCAAGGGCGGACAGAAGTGATCAGGCCGAGGACTCACCCGTGAGCTACGACGGATACACCGGGGCGGTCCTTCACGTCGCTGGTTTGCGGGCCCAGATGAAGACGGCGTCGCCGAGGTCCGTGGTGTTCCACAGCAGCTGGGCGTCGCGGAGCCGGAGGTTGATGCAGCCGGCCGAGCCGCCGCCGTTGAACAGGTCGCCGTGGACGCCATGGAAGGCCTGGCCGCCGGAGAAGTACCGGGAGTACGGCATGGGCGCGTTGTCGTACGGCTCGGAGTGGTCGTCGATGCGGCGCTCGGTGATCTCGTGCCAGCCGTTGCGGGTCTGCTGGCCCCAGCGCCCGGTGCGGACCACCACCGCCGGGTAGATGACCTTGCCGTCGCGCCGCACACACAGAAGCTGGCGCGCGAGGTCGACGCAGACGAGCCGCTCCTCCCGGTGCGGACAGGTCCCGTTGCCCGACGGTGTTGCGCCGCACCGTGGTGAGGCACGGGCGGCACTGGCCCACATAGATCCCGGAGTCGGCCTGGCCGGAGGCGTACCGTACGAGTCCTCGGCGATCCCCTCGCGGGCGTCGAACGCGTGGATGCCGTACAGCGCGTTGTTGCGAGCCGTGACGTCGGACGGCCGGTAGCCCTTGCGCGGGGGTACGCCTTGGTGTCGAGCCGTTCGTACCCCGCTCCCCCGGCGCCGCCGGGGTCGGCTGTGGAGAATCTGACGGTCCGCAACCACCGCGCCGACGGCGTGCTGTTGACCGGCGTGACCGACGCCTCCCGGCACCCCGGTCACGGTGACGCCGTTGGCACGGCGGAACGCGCCGTCGATGACCGTGCCGTTGCGGTCCGTGCCGCGCAGGACGACGCGGGGCGCGGCGACCGTGACGCTCTCCCGGTGGACGCCGGGCGCGACCAGCACCGGATCCCCGGGAGGCGCGTGGTCCACCGCCTGCTGGACGGACCCGAAGTCGCGCGGTACGCGCAGGGTGGCGGCCGGGCCGCGACCGGGCGGGGCGGAGTCGTCCGCCGGGCCGGAACACGCCGGAACGAACAGGAGCGGCGCGGCGACGGGCAGGCCGAGCCGGCGCCGCGGCAGAAGACGAGAAACGAGAGCGAGCCCGGCGCCAGGTGTATCGTGCGAAGTGCCGCGAATGCGAACTACACCCCTTATACTACTACTTGCCGTGTGACCGGCATGAAGGGGGATGAACAGCGTGCCTCTTCCGCACGAAGCTCATCGGACGGCGGTCCCGCCGGGGGCGCCGACGTGAACGGGCCCGCCCGGCGCGGCCTGCTCGGCGGGCTGGCCGCCCTGGGCACGGCCGCCGCCGTGACCGGCTGCCAGGGATACCGCACCCCCGTGCCCGCCCCGTCCTCCCAGTCCGTCCGCCAGCCGGGCGTGACGGACCCGCAGCCTCCCCGTGTGCTGCTGCTGTCCTACGACTTGAGCCCCGGCACCCACGGTCCGTCGGGCCGGGACGCCGTCCGCCGTATGTTCGCCGCGTGGACGCCCCTGCTCACCGCCCGCCCGTCCACCGTCCGCGACGGGCCGACCGTCACGGTCGGTCTCGGCCCCGCCTTCTTCCCCCGCCTCGGCTCGCGCACACCGGAGGCGCTCCGCGCCCTCCCCGCCTTCGCCGGTGACCGGCTGCGCCCCGAAGCCGGCGGCGGCCAGGTGTTCCTGCAGATCTGCGCCGGCACCCCGGCCGTCTGCACCGACCTCGCGCGGCGGCTGGAGCGGGCCGTGCCGGGCGTGCTGCGCCCGCGCTGGCACCAGGCGGGCGTCCTGCCCGCGACGCCGCCAGGAGAGACCCCCCGCAACCTGTTCGGCTTCAAGGACGGCACCGCCAATCCGAACGCGAAGGAGGCCGAACGGTGGGTGTGGCTCGGCCCCGGGCCCCACCACAACGCCACCTACCTGGTGGTGCGCCGCATCCGCCTGGCGACGGCCGAGTTCGGCAGTCTGCCCGTCGAACGCCAAGAACGCGTCGTGGGCCGCCGCAAACCGCACGGCGGCCCCCTCCAGGGCGGCCCCGAACACACCGAGGTCGATCTCCTCGCCAAGACGTCGCAGGGCAGCTACCTGCTCCCCGCCGACGCCCACGTCCGCCTCGCCCACCCCCGATTCGACGGCGGGGCCCGGATACTGCGCCGGGGATACTCCTACGACAACGCCCCCGACGACCAGGGCCTGCTCTTCCTCGCGTACATGAACGACCCCAACCTGTTCACCCGCGTACAACGCCGCCTCGCGGGCCACGACGCACTCGGCCCGTTCGTCGAACACTTCGGCTCCGCCCTGTTCTTCGTCCCGCCGGGCGCGGGCCCGGACCGGCCGCTGGGCAGCACCGTCCTGTAGGCACCGGCGGCAGCTCCGGCCAGGGACCGACGCGTGTCCAACGCCCTAGGCGAAGGTCACCACGTCGCGCACCCTGCGCCGGGGGCTGCTCGGCCCGGTCGGCCCGTAACCGATCCGCAGCACCATCTGTACGTACGACATCGCGGTCAGCGGATCTCGGGCGGCCCAGCGCAGTTCACCGCGTTCCAGGACCTGGCTGCTGAGGCCCACGGCGAGATCGTGGCAGGTGGCCAGGAGCAGAACGCGCTGCAGGGCCTGGCCGGACCTGAGCCACGCCGCGGGATCGTCCTCCGCGGTTCCCAGCAGGGCGAGTTGGGGCAGGAACTCGAAGTCCACCGCGCCCCGGTCGGCCACCGGCCGCCGCGCCGCGAAGTCCCGCACCGCCGCCCCGCCGGTCCGCCTGCGGGGCCCGAAGGCGTACTCGGGTACACCGTCGGCAGCGGTGTCGGCGGCCGCCGCGCCCAGCCGGGTCCACCGGCCCAGCTCGGCGACGCGTTCAGGGTCCTCGGAGTCGTGCCGCTCCGCGTCCTCGACGAGGTCCAGCAGCGCCTTTACGTGCCACGCCCCGGGGAAGACGAGCAACGCGCCCTCCGCGAGCGCCGCGGCGGCGAGCGCCTCCCTGACCTCCTGCGGCACAGGTGTGTCCGCGAACGGGAAGCGGCTGGTGTGCCTGCGCCGCACGGCCGCGTGGAGCGCCGCCAGCTCCTCGACCGCGCGCGGAGGCTTCGCCAGGCGCACGGCGGCGAGCAGACCGGGCCGGGCGGCGTCGGGCAGTACGGAGACCTCCGGCTCCCAGCCCCGGTGGGCGGCCGCGACCCTGAGCGTGAAGAGCGCGGCCCCACAGCTGATGTGCAGTGCCCGCCCCGCCGGATCGGTGTGTGGCAGGGACCTGCTCGGGTCCGCGTGCAGCTCCAGCACGCCGGACTCCCGGCGGAAGACGAACTTCCACGGCTGGGCGTTGTGCAGCGACGGCGCGGTCGTGGCGTCGTTGACGAGCGCGGTCACCGTCTGTGTGTCGAGCACCGAATACTCCATCGTCTCTGCCCCGTCCTCATCCGCAACGGCCCTTTTCCCGGTCTTTCCCCCACTTTCCACCCCTCCTGACGTGCGCCCCAGTGCCGAACGGCCCGGGGAAGGGGCCGGATGGCCCGGACAGGGGCCGAACCGGACCTGTCGAACACCGCCGTCAAGGGGCGACTGTGGCAGCGAAGAGCCCTGTCCGAGGTGAGAGGTGATGGCCGCCATGAGGATGCCGTTGGTCGTCGGGGTCGACGGCTCCGAGTCGAGTCTTCGGGCACTGGACTGGGCGGTGGACGAGGCCGAACGCCTGGGGCTGCCGCTGCGCATCGTCCACGCCTCGCTCTGGGAGAGGTACGAGATCGCCCCGTATCCGTACGGATATGTGATCCCCTCGGCTGAAGTCCCCTCGGAAGACCTCCTGGACTCGGCCGCCGAGCGCGCTCGGCGGCGCGTGCCGGATCTGGTGATCTCCACCGAGGAGCTGCCGGAGGCCCCCGAGACCGCACTGCTGAACGAGGCCCACAACGCCACCGCTCTCCTCACCGGTTCACGGGGCCGGGGGCCGGTGACCGAACTGCTCCTGGGCTCCGTGGGCCTGGCCGTCGCCTCCCGTGCGCACTGCCCCGTGATCGTGGTGCGCGGCACCGAGGAGAGCCTCGAAGCCCGGCACCACCGCGTCGTCCTCGGCATCGGGGAAGCCGACACCGCAGGAGCGGCGGCCCGCTTCGCCCTGCGCGAGGCCGAGGCCCGTGGATGCGCGCTGGAAGCGGTCCGCGCCTGGCGCTGCCCCGCCCATGAGGGCGCCGGTCACCCGTCCCTGGCGAACGGGCCCGCCGACGACCACAAGGAACGGGCCGCCGCGCTCATCGACGACACGCTGGGCGAGCCCCTGCGCGACCACCCGGGCCTCGACGTCCTGCGGACGACGTCCGAGGGACCGGCCCACAAAGTCCTCCGCGACCGCACGGCGACGGCGGACCTCCTGGTCCTCGGCGCCCGTCGGCGCCACAGTCACCTGGGGCTCCAGCTGAGCCGGGTCGCCCACACCCTCCTCCACCACGCCGACTGCCCGGTGGCGATCGTGCCCCAGCACGGCTGACCGTTCCATACTGCTCGCAGTGACACGGAGGAGCCGCTCATGACCGCATGCGCCAGCGACACCGGGCCCGGACCCGTCCACCACCGGGGGCCGCGCGCCACGCCGCCGTACGGCATCCGCCCCGCCACCCGACCGTGATCGCCGGGCCGCTGAAGGGGATCGCGGCGGTGGTCCTCGACACCGACGGGGTGATCACCGACTCCGCCCGGGTGCACGCGGCCGCCTGGAAGGCGGCCTTCGACGCCCATCTGAGGGAACACCCGCCTCCCGACCCGGCACAGCGGCGCCCGTTCGACGACCGTACGGACTACCTCCGTTACGTCGACGGCAAGTCCCGGCACGACGGCGCCGCGTCCTTCCTCGCCTCGCGGGGGCTGCCCTCGGACGATCACGCCGTGGCCCTCGTGGCCGAGCGCAAGGAGCAGCTCTTCGCCGCCCGGCTGCGCAGCGGCGACATCCCCGCCTACCCGGGGACGGTGCGGCTGCTGCGGGCGCTGCGCGCCGAGGGCGTCAAGCTCGCCGCCGCCTCCGCTTCCCGGCACGCCCGGGAGCTCCTCGACCGCGCCCAGGTGCTGGACCTGTTCGAAGCACTGGTCGACGGGGCGGAGGCGAGCCGTCTGGGACTGCCGGGGAAGCCCGATCCCGCGCTGTTCCTGGAGGCCGCCCGGCGCCTCGGCCAGCCGCTCACCCGGACCGCCGTCGTGGAGGACTCGCTCGCCGGTGTCGAGGCCGGGCGGCGCGGCCGCTTCGCGCTGGTCGTCGGCGTGGACCGGACGGCGGGACCCGGCACCGGCGGCGCCCTGCTGCGGCACGGCGCGCATCTGGTCGTCCGGGACCTCGCCGAACTACTCACCGAGGAAGCGGGCCCGTGAACGACTGGACGTGGGAGTACGAGGGGTACGACCCGGCACGCGAGCGCCTGCGCGAGTCCCTGTGCACCTTGGGCAACGGCCTCTTCGCCACCCGTGGTGCCGCGCCCGAGTGCGCGGCGGACGACATCCACTATCCGGGGACGTACGCGGCGGGCTGCTACAACCGTCTCACCTCGACCGTCGCGGGCCGCCAGGTCGTCAGCGAGGACATGGTCAACCTGCCCAACTGGCTGCCGCTGCGCTTCCGGATCCTGGACCCGCAAGGACAGGGCGCCTGGTTCACCCCCGACGGCGAGGCGCTGGACTCCCACCGCCAGTGGCTCGACCTGCGCGCCGGAATCCTGGAGCGCGAGGTGCGCTACACCGGCCCCGAGGGCCGTGCCCTCGCCGTGCGCCAGCGGCGCCTGGTCCACATGGGCGATCCCCATCTGGCCGCTCTGCGTACGGAGTTCACCGCCGGGAACTGGCAGGGCGTGCTGGAGGTCGAGTCCGCGCTCGACGGCGGCGTGCGCAACAGCGGTGTCGAGCGCTACCGCTCGCTCAACTCCACCCATCTCACGCATGTCCATACCGGGACCTCCGGGCCGGAGACGATGTGGCTGCGGTGCCGCACCAGCTCCTCCGACATCCGCGTCGGCATGGCCGCCCGCACCACGGCCCCCTCCGGTGCCGAGACGCACAGCGGCGAGCACAGAGCGGTCCAGCGCTTGCGGATCCCGCTCTCCCCCGGGCTCACCGTCACCGTCGACAAGACGGTCGCCCTGCACACCTCGCGCGACCGGGCGATCAGCGACCCGCTCGGGGCGGCGGTCGACCGCGTGAACGCCGCCCCCGGCTTCGACGTGCTCCTCGGCACCCACCGCGCGGCGTGGCGGGAGCTGTGGCGCAGGGCCGAGTTGGAGGTTCCGGGTGAGCCCGGCCGTATCCTGCGGCTGCACCTCTTCCACGTCCTGCAGACGCTCTCTCCGCACACGGCGGACCTCGACGCCGGGGTTCCCGCGCGCGGTCTGCACGGCGAGGCCTACCGGGGCCACGTCTTCTGGGACGAACTCTTCGTACTGCCCTATCTCAACCTGCACTTCCCCGAGGTCTCACGCGCCCTGCTCACCTACCGCCACCGGCGGCTCGGGCAGGCCTGCGCCGCCGCCCGCGAGTCCGGCCGCGCCGGCGCCATGTATCCGTGGCAGAGCGGCAGTGACGGCCGCGAGGAAAGCCCGCGGCTGCATCTCAACCCCCGCTCCGGCCACTGGCTCCCGGACCGCTCCCACCTTCAGCACCACGTCGGCTCGGCCGTCGCCTACAACGTCTGGCGCTACTGCGAGGCGACCGCCGACATCGGCTTCCTGCACACCAAGGGCGCCGAGATGCTGCTGCAGATCGCCCGGTTCTGGTCGGACTCGGCGGAGTACGACGACGGCCTGGGCCGCTACCGGATCCGCGGGGTGCTCGGCCCGGACGAGTACCACGACGCCTACCCGGACGCGAAGAAGCCGGGGCTCGACGACAACGCCTATACGAACGCGACCGCCGCCTGGGTCCTGACGCGCGCCCTGGACCTCATGGGCACGCTGCCCGAGCCGCGCCGCCGCGAACTCGCGGAGCGCCTCGGTTGCGACGGCCGGGAGCTGTCCCGGTGGCAGGAGGTCTCGCACAAGCTGTACATGCCCTTCCACGAGGGTGTGATCAGCCAGTTCGAGGGCTACGGCGAGCTGGCCGAGCTCGACTGGGAGGGCTACCGCTCCCGGTACGGGGACATCCGCCGGCTGGACCGGATCCTGGAGGCCGAGGGCGACTCGGTCAACCGCTATCAGGCCTCCAAACAGGCGGATGTGCTGATGCTCGGCTACCTCTTCCGGCCCGCCGAACTGAGCGACCTGTTCGCACGGCTGGGCTACCGCCTGGACGACGAGGTCTGGCGCCGCACCGTGGACCACTATCTGCTGCGCACCAGCCACGGCTCCACCCTCAGCGGCCTGGTGCACGGCTGGGTACTGGCGCGCGACCGGCGGTCCCAGGCCTGGCAGTTCGTACAGGAGGCGCTGCGCGGGGACATCGCGGACGTGCAGGGCGGCACCACGGGCGAGGGCATCCACCTCGGCGCCATGGCGGGCACACTCGACCTCGTCCAGCGCGGGCTCACCGGGCTGCACGTGCGGGCGGACGCACTGTGCCTGGATCCCGTGCCACTGACCGGGCTCTCGCAGTACGGCTTCGCGATCCGCCACCGGGGCCACTGGGACGTACGCGTGCGGATAACACCGGGACAGCTGCGGGTGGAAGTGCCGCCGTCCGACCGCTCGCCGCTGGAGATCGGGCTGCCGGACCGCAGGGTGCTGGTGGCACCGGGCGAAGTGTGCGACCTCCCGCTGTCCGAGTGAGCGGTCACGGGTGTCCTCGCGACCGGGTGAGAGCACGCCCCACCTGAGACAATGGCTGTGCAGCAGGGGATCCGCGGTCAGACGACAGGGGCTCACATGTCCGAAGCACCGGCAGCCTCACCCGGCGCGCCCATCCGGGTCTTTCTGCTCGACGACCACGAGGTCGTCCGGCGGGGTCTGCGCGACCTGCTGGACGCCGAACCCGGCATCGAGGTGGTGGGCGAGGCCTCCACAGCCGAACAGGCCATGGCCCGGGGTCCGGCTCTGCGGCCGGACGTGGCGGTCCTGGACGTACGGCTGCCCGACGGCGACGGCATCACCGTCTGCCGCGAACTGCGCTCGCGCATGCCGGATCTCGCCTGCCTCATGCTGACGTCGTTCGACGACGAGGACGCCCTCCTCGACGCGATCATGGCCGGAGCCGCCGGATACGTCCTCAAGCAGATCAAGGGATCCGACCTGGTCGCCGCCGTGCGGACGGTCGCGACGGGGCAGTCGATGCTCGATCCGGCGACCACCGCCCGGCTCATGCGCTCACTGCGGGACCCGGAGGCCGCCAAGCCGCCGGAGGACGAGCGCCTGGCCGTACTCACCGATCGTGAGCGGGCGGTGCTGGAACTCATCGGCGCGGGCCTGACCAACCGGCAGATCGCCGCACAGCTCTATCTGTCCGAGAAGACCGTCAAGAACCACATCTCGCGGCTGCTCGGCAAACTGGGCGTCGAACGACGGGTCCAGGCCGCGGTCATCGCCGCCCAGGTGCACGAGCACGAAGAGGACAAGCGCTGACAGGCGCTGTGGAGCGGACGGGATCAGACGACGGCCCCGGGCAGCGGAACCGTCCATTCGAGGCAGGTTCCCGTCCCCACCCCGCCCCGCGCCGAGACGGTCAGCCGGCCGCCCAGCTTCTCCGCCCGCTCAGCCAGGTTGCGCAGACCGCTGCGCCGTCCGCCGTCCGGGAGGAACCCGATGCCGTCATCGGTCACGGCGACCACCAGTACGCCGTCGGCCACCGCGATGGAGACCTCCACGTGCCGGGCACGGGCGTGCCGGGCGACGTTGCTGAGCGCTTCGCCGATCACGGCCAGCGCCTCATCGGCCACTGCCGTCGACACGACGGTCTCGACCAGGCCCTCCATCCGCAGGGCGGGGGCGAAGCCCAGCACGTCGGCTGCCGCGCCGACGGCCTGCACGGCACGGAGTCTGAGTTTCGGCTCCGCACCCGGCACCTGGTGCTCCCGCAGGCCGAAGATGGTCGACCGGATGATCTTGATGGTGGCGTCGAGTTCGTCGATCGCCCGTGCCAGCCGCTCGGACGCCTCGGGATGCTCCACGAAGCGCCGGGCGCTCTGCAAGGTCATTCCTGTGGCGAACAGCCGCTGGATCGCGAGATCGTGCAGGTCCCGGGCGATGCGGTCATGGTCCTCAAGCAGACTCATCTGCTCGGCGTCCCGTCGACGGTCGGCAAGCTCCAAGGCGAGCGCCGCCTGCCCCGCGAAGCCCGGCAAAGCCGAGATCTCCATGGCGGCGAACGGCGCGCGACCGCGGCGGCGGGCCAGCATCAGCACACCGCTCAGCCGCTCCTTGGTCCCCACCGTCACCGCCACCGCGGGCCCGAAGCCCGTCCAGCGCTCAGGCTGTACGGTCACGCGCTCGTCGCTCTCGACGTCGGAGACGGTGATCAGCCCGTCCTGGGCGAGGGCGGCCGCGGCAAGGGTCCCCTCGCTGCTCGGCAGCACCATGCCGCGGTGCGCCTCGGCTCCCTCCCCGAGGGCCAGTGAGCCGCGCAGTTCGCCGCCCGGACCGACCAGGTAGAAGACGCCCATGTCGGCCGCGGTGATCTCACAGGCCCTTTCGAGCATCCCCTCCAGCACCTGGATCTCGGCGGAGCCGGACAACAGCTCGTTCGTGAAGTCCGAGCTGGCCTCCAGCCAGCGTTCCCTGACCCGGACCTCCTCGAACAGCCGGGCGTTCTCGATGGCGATTCCCGCCGCGACGGCCAGGGTCGACAGGACGGCTTCGTCCTCGGCGTCGAACTCAGCTCGTCCCCGCTTCTCGGTCATGTAGAGGTTGCCGAACACCTCCTCGCGCACCCGGATGGGCACACCGAGGAAGGAGTGCATCGGCGGATGATGGGCCGGGAAGCCGTACGAGGCGGGATGGTCGGACAGTTCCGCCAGGCGCAGCGGCTCGGGCCGGCGGATGAGCTCTCCGAGGATGCCGTGTCCGGAGGGCAGATCACCGATCCGGGCACGCAGCTCGTCGCTGATGCCCACGGGAAGGAATTCCGCGAGTCTCCGGTCGTCGCCGATCACGCCGAGCGCCCCGTACTCCGCGTCCACGAGCACCACGGCCGCTTCCACGATCCCGGTCAGGACCTGCGGGAGGTCGAGTTCACGGCCGACCGACATGACGGCCTCCAAGAGGCCGTTGAGACGGTCCCGGGTACCGCGAACCTCGTCCATCCGCACTTGGAGCTCGTCAAGCAGCTCATCCAGCCGCAATCGGGGCACCGGGCTGCGCGGGGTGTCGTGGCCCTCCCCGGCCATGGCACCTCCAGGGGCACGCGGGAACGGAACTGACATCTGCCTCAACCGTAGCTCGGCACGGCACGGGGCTCACTTCGGCGACGGGCACGGCCGCCGCTACGCCCTGCGGCCCGCCGGCTTTCCCTCGGCGTCAATCAGGTGCCTGACATGGGCGTCCGGACCGGGAGAGAACGTCACGGGAGATCACCCCTTGCGTGCTCGGGCGCGGCGGGCGGCGGGCGGCGGGCGGCGGGCGGCGGGCGGCTCATGGTGCCCGGCTCGGCCCGTTCACGGCCGAGGGCAAGGGCGGGGAGGGTCTCGGTACCCAGGCCGATGGCCAGGATCTGGAGGACCGTCAGCGGCAGTGGGACGGCGTCCGCATTCGAGAACGACCGGATCGCCCGGAACCAGTTCGCGCGCCTCCACCTCCGAGGCCCGGCCGTCACGGATGACCAGGGCGTGTTCGGGCAGGTAGTGCGCCAGGGTCTCCACCGCCTCTTCGGCCTGCCGTTCCTGAAGGAGCGCGAACGCCGCATTGACGAGAACGACCGCGACGATGGCCCACCCGAGCACGGGAATGCCCGCGACATACGCCAGCGCGGCGGCCGCCCAGAGCAGCAGGGCCAATGGGTGGACCAACTGCCGTACGAGTTCGCGTCCCAGGGAGGTACGGCTGCTGCGGCGGACCTCGTCGGGGCCGTAGACCGCGAGGCGCCGGGCTGCTTCCCGTGCCGACAGCCCACGTGGCCCCGTGCCGAGCTCGCGCCGCAGCAGCGGCAGCGGCTCCAGCGGGTCCGGATTCGGGAGCGGATCCTCGTCGGCGGAGCGCGAGGGCGTAACCGCCTCAGGCATGTTCGGCTCCCACCCTCCGCTGCCGCCGGGCCACGTCTTCGCGTGCGTGTCGACCATGCCGTGCCTCCGCTCCTCGGCCTTGCGGAGACGCGTGCTCAGCGGTGCACCACGCGTCGGCCGGTGATCCGGCCTGGTGTGACCTGCATCCAGTGCGTACGGTCGTCTCCGGCCCAGGGCAGGGAGTGAGCGGCGGCATCGAGTCGCCGCACGGCCGCGGCATCGGTGATGCCTTCTGCCTCTCCCACGGCCATGACGCTCCACCCTTGCCTCGTCGCGTCGTCGATGTGGTCGACCTCGAAGGCCACTTCCGTCCCGGCCGCCCTGGCCAGCACCGCCTCCGGGGACGTACGGAACGCGATCCCGGCGCCGGCCACCACATAGTTCACGGGGAAGATCGCAGGCCCCTCGGGGGTGATGACCGCGACCCGGCCGACACCGTGCGTGGACAGCAGGTGCCTGCACTCGTCCTCGGTCAGCGCAACCAGTTCCGCGTCCCGCAGCGCCGTTCCCCGCCCGGGCGGATACTCGGTGGTCGCGCCGGTCAGCTCCGCCACGGTCGTCCCCAGCGCGTCGGCGATGCGGACGAGGGAGTCGATCGCGGGTGACGCGACATGTTCTTCCAGGTAGGCGATGTACCCGGCGTCGGCCCCGGAGCGCTCGCCCACCTGTTCCCGGGTGAGGCCGAGCTCCTGACGGCGCGTGGCCAGCCGGCGGCCCAGATCGGTACGAGCGGCGGGCACCTCCGCGGAGGCGGATCCCGAAGTGCTGTCCATGACCATCGCGTCCTCTCTGCCTCACGCCGGAGCCGGTGTGGTGACCACGTCGTGCTGGGGACCGCCCAGCACCACCTTGAGCGCGCCCGTGTCCGCGGCGCGGGAGAACACGTCGTACGCCTCCTCCATCTGCCCCAGCTCGAAGCGATGGGTGACCAGCGAGCCCCCGGGCAGGCGGCCCGCCGCCATCATCCGGAGCAGCATCGGCGTGGAGTAGGTGTCGACCAGCCCCGTGGTGATGGTGACGTCCTTGATCCACAGGTCTTCGAGGTGCAGGGTGGCGGGCTTGCCGTGGACGCCGATGTTGGCGACGCGGCCGCCGGGGCGGACCATGCGGGTGCACATCTCGAAGGCCTCGGGGACGCCGACGGCTTCGATGACCACGTCGGCGCCGAGCCCGTCGGTGAGGTCGGAGACCAGCTGTTCCGGCTGCTCGGTCGCGCCGGCGGTCGCGTCCGCGCCCAGTGCGCGGGCGGCGGCCAGCCGCGACTCCGCGAGGTCGACGGCGATGATCCGTCCAGGGCTGTACAGGCCGGCGGTGGCGATGGCGGCGAGGCCGATCGGTCCCGCCCCGACCACCACGACCGTGTCGCCCGGCCGCACGTTCCCGTTGAGCACGCCCACCTCGTACGACGTGGGGAAGATGTCCGCGAGCAGCACCGCGTCTCCGCTGTCCACGGCGCTGGGAAGCGGGTGCACGGAGAGGTCGGCGAAGGGCACGCGGACGTACTCGGCCTGCGTGCCGTCGATGGTGTGGCCGAGTACCCATCCGCCGCCTCCGCGGCACTGGCCGTAGTGGCCCTCGCGGCAGAAGCGGCACCGGCCGCACGAGGAGATGCAGGAGATGAGGACCCGGTCCCCGGGCCGGACGGTGCGGACGTCGCCGCCGGTCTCCACCACGGTCCCGACGGCCTCGTGACCCAGTACGCGGCCGGGCGTCACCTCGGGCACATCGCCCTTGACGATGTGCAGGTCGGTGCCGCAGATGGTCACCGCGTCGACGCGGACGATCGCGTCGGCGGCGTCCTTGATCCCCGGATCCGGCACGTCCTGCCACGCGGTCCGGCCCGGACCGTGAAAGACGAGTGCCTTCATGGCGTCGACCTTCTTCCTGTCTGTCGTCCAGTGGGGGACAGTGCCAGGCTGTCCCGGCAGCCGCTTCGGGCACATGGGCCGGTCGGGCCCGGCCCGGGGCCTGTCGGGCCACTCCCCGGGCCGCCCCGGGAAATGCGATGGTGAAGACCGGTACCCGCCTCGGAAGGAGGGCTGCCGCCATGTCCGAGACAACCCCGACCGTCCCGACCACCGCGCCCTCGCGCTCCCGTCCGGCCCTGCTGCGCTTCCTCGGGGGTGTGCGGACGGTGACCGGCAGCAAGTCCTGGTCGAGAGCGACCACGCCCGGATCCTCGTCGACTGCGGTCTCTGCCCCTCGGTATGTCCCGGCTGGCCCCCACGCGGCGGCGGCCGGACTCCTGGCGGGTCCGTCGACTCCGGTGACAACGGACGCAAGCATGTCGAACACCTCCGGCGCTGGGTCTGACATCCGCCACCAGCGCCGCTCCGGGACCCGCGCGGGTGCAGGGGCCGACAGATCCTGCCGGGGAGCCATCCGGCCCTCTCGGCCCCGGCCGCCCTGGTCTGCCCGGCGCACTGGCCCCGGTCCGCTCCGTACTTCTATACGCGCGTCAGGGCATGGACGACACCTGCCGCCCATGCCTCGATCGCGTCGAAGTCCCGGAAGTCGCCGCCTCTTCCGGACCGGACGATCATCCTGGCCACTCGCCCCTTGGCGCCTTCTTCCAAGCACCCGCCGAAGGTGACGTGCTCCCGGACGCCCAACCGGACCATGGCCCGCTTCACGCCGGGCACGGGCGGAATGTCCCGCTCCGAGGCCGAGGCGTCGAGCGGGCCGCTGCTGAAGAACCACACCGGGCGCTTCGTGAGTTCGCGGCGGTGACGACGGACGAACCGCTGCGCGTCCCTGTGCCAGCGTCCCGCGTACAGTCCCCCGCCGACCACCACGGCGTCGTACGACGTCACGCTCGCCACGGACCGGGCCGAGAGTGTCTCGGCCGTCAGCCCGTCCTTGCGCAGGACGTCGGCGACGGCTTCGGCGATCTGTGCCGTCGATCCGTTCTTCGATCCGTAGGCGACCAGCACGGTGCAGGTCATGGCGCTACGCCTCCTTCCAGTTTCCGCCCGGCCGGCCGAAGGCCACGCCGTGCGGGCCCTGTTCCCCGGTAGGCGGGCATATGTCCTCCAGGACGAGCCCCGTGCGGCGCTTCGGCCCGGAGGGGCCGGGCGGCGGCCGCCTGGCGCGCCGTCAGGTCCGTTTCGGACAGGACACCGATGACGTTGTCGTCCTCGTCCGCCACCGGGAGGCCGTTGATCCAGGGGGCCGCGAGCAGCTGGGCCACCTCCTTGGACGGTGCGTCGCACACGGCACGTACGACGTCCGTGGTCATCACGGAGCCGACCTTGTCGTGTCGCATGGCCGTTCCTTCCTCAGCGCAGTCGGCGCGGATACGGGTCCTGGGGGCGGCGCGGCAGCAGGCGTATCCGCGCGTCGAGCACGGTGACGCCGCCCGGCGCCGCCAGGACCGGGTTTGAAGCCGGCCTCGGCGAGCTGCGGCAGGTCCGCCGCCGGCCGGGACAGCCGCAGGAGCGGCCGCTCCAGATCCATGAGGTCGACGGGGGCCGCCCTCGCCCAGCAGCAGCGGGGCGCACCGCGGCGAGGTGATCAGCTCGTGTACATCGCGGTCGGTGAGCGGGGCCGGGCGCGCGGCGTGATCGGCCAGCACGTCGGTGACCGTGCCGCCGAGCCCGAACAGGACGAGCGGTCCGAAACCCTCGTCCTGGACGACACCGGCGAACAGCTCGGTGCCGCGGGCGGCCAGCGGTTGCGGGACCACACCGGTCATGATTCCCGCGAACCGGGTCTCCAGGTCGCGGAACGCGGCCCGCACCTGGGCGTCGCCGCGCAGGTCGAGGTGGACCGCGTGCTGCTGGGTCTGGTGCAGGAGGCCGGGCCAGTGAGCCTTCATGGACACGAAGGACGAGACGCCGATGCCCAGCCGGGACAGCCCGTCGAGCAGCGCGATGCCGACCCCGCCGGACTGCACGGCGAGCCCTTGCAGCTGATCGTGGTCACCGGGCACCGCCGGGCGTATGCACACGGTGGTGCCGTCCGCGAGCAGGGCGTGCACCGAGGGTCGGTCGATCAGGCCATCCGTCATCGCGACTCTCCTCCATGCCTCTCGACACGTCGATCGTCCGGCGGGGCGGGACGAAATCCCATGGGCTGTCCGGGGGCGGGCCGGGGGCCGGTCGGCCCTGCCCGCCGCCGGTGGTCCCCCTCCGGGAGGCGTCAGTCGTCCGCCACCAGGGCTGTGAGGTCCACGAGGCGATCGGTGTAGCCCCACTCGTCGCCCGTACCGGCCGAAGACCTTGGCCAAGGGCGCCGTTGGTCTGGGTCAGCGCCGGGTCGACGACGCGGGACGAGGGGTCCCCGATGACGTCGCGGGAGACGACCGGCGCGGGACCCGTGCCGGCGGCCGCGCTCGGGCGTGCGAGCTACCCCGCGTCCGGCGACTGAGGCATCAGCGCCCCCGGAGGCCGTCCGGGACCGGTCGAGTGCCCCATCGGGCCCTCGCGCCCGCGCCGGCGAGGTGCGAGCCTGGTGGGGAGGACCGGAGGCGAGCATGACCACCACCAAGGCAAGCACGTCAAACGCCTGCCCGTCGTGAGTGCCGGCGGAACACTTGAGGGCGTCGTCAGCCGTGGTGACCTGCTCAAGGTGTTCCTGCGCTCCGACCGCGACCTCGCGGCCCAGATCCGCCGGGAGGTCGTCGTCCCCCT
Source organism: Streptomyces sp. NPDC059994 (assembly GCF_042737755.1). NCBI lineage: Bacteria > Bacillati > Actinomycetota > Actinomycetes > Kitasatosporales > Streptomycetaceae > Streptomyces > Streptomyces sp. NPDC059994. Next base: position 258,135 of record NZ_JBHWUR010000001.1, on the reverse strand, counting down.
CTTCCCCCTCTCGCACCGGGACGTGGGGATCAGCGTCACCGAAGGAGTCGTGACCCTCTCCGGCGCGGTACGCGACAGCCGCCTCATCCCGGTCGCCGCGCACCTGGCGGAGGGCGTCGAGGGGGTGGGGGGCGTCGAGTGCGAGCTCACCGCGCCGTTTTCGGCCTCGTAGGACGAGGGCTGGTCGGACCCTCCCCGGGGCGCGGGGTCCGGCCGCACTCTGGGATGGAGGCGAGGGCGGACCGAGGGAGAAGACGATGGGCCAGAAGTCGGGCAGGTCCGGCGGTGCGGCGGCCGGTGCGCCGTCGGCGCTGCCGCGCGCCGTGTACGAGCGGGAGCTCTACCGGCTCCAGACCGAACTGGTGAAACTCCAGGAGTGGATACGGCTCGAAGGAGCCCGGCTGGTGGTCGTGTTCGAGGGGCGTGACGCGGCGGGCAAGGGCGGCACGATCCAACGGGTCGCCGAGCACCTCAACCCCCGCGTCGCCCGGACCGTGGCCCTGCCCCGGCCCACCGAGCGCGAGCGCACGCAGTGGTACTTCCAGCGCTACTGCGCGCACCTTCCCGCCGCCGGCGAGATCACCCTGTTCGACCGCAGCTGGTACAACCGGGCCGGGGTCGAGCACGTGATGGGCTTCTGCACGGACGAGGAGCACGAGCGGTTCCTGCGCCAGTGCCCGGTCTTCGAGCGGATGCTCGTGGAGGACGGCATCCTGCTGCTCAAGTACTGGTTCTCGGTGAGCGACGCCGTGCAGGAGCAGCGCTTCCGCCGCAGGCTGGAGGACCCCACGCGCCGCTGGAAGCTCTCTCCCATGGACCTGGAGTCCATCACCCGCTGGGAGGCGTACTCCCGGGCGAAGGACGAGATGTTCCAGCACACCGACATCCGCGAGGCCCCCTGGCACGTCATCGAGAGCGACGACAAGCGCAGGGCGCGGATCAACATGATCGCCCATCTCCTGTCCGCGGTGCCCTACCACGAGGTCCCGCGCGCACCGCTGTCCCTGCCCGAACGCCCTCCCGCCCCCTCGTACCAGCGCCCGCCGCGCAACCTCCAGTCGTACGTACCGGATCACGCGGCGACCCTGCTGCGCCGGGACTGAAGCCGCTCCATCCGCACGCCACGCCGCGTCTCAGGCGTGCGGCACCACGGCGACCGGGGTCCGGGCGTGGTGCAGCACGGCATGGGTCACCGGGCCGATGTGCGCGAGACCCCCATGGCCGTGCAGCCGTCGGCCCACGACCAGCAACGCGGCATCCGCGGCGGCTTCCACCAGACGGGCGGCCAGGTGGTCCGCCACGCACCGCGGCTCGACGCGGACCTGGGGTACTTGGCCCGCCAGGGCCGCACGGCCTCCTCCAGGGCGTCCTGCTCCCGGAGCCCGAGCCCGACGATGTCCTGGGGGTCGACCGCGGCGGGGTCGTGGCCGAAGACCGGCGGGGGCGCCCATGTGTGGACGACCCGCAGCGCGGCTCCCCGGACCCCGGCGGCGTTCACCGCGTACTCGACGAGCGGGTCGCACGGGCCGGTGAGATCGAGGCCGAGCACGACATCGCCCTCCTGCGCCCCGATCCTTGCGGCCGGGTCCGGCACCTTGTCTCCCTCCCCTGCCGGGCGCACCAGGACGACCGGCCGCCGGGCGTGAGCGAGCACGGACATGGAGACGGGCCCGGTCAGGAAGCCGGTGACCGCGCTGAGCGCGTGCGATCCGAGCACCAGCACCTCGGCCTCGTCGTCGGCGGCGGCGGCGGCTGCCAGCGCCTCCCCCGGGGGACCGGGAACGCGCTCCAGGCTGAGATCCGGCTCTGGGTGCAGGGCGCGCACCTCGTCCTCGGTCTCGCGCAGCAGGTGTTCGGCCCAGCGCTCGTCGGCGCCGCTCGCGCGGGGCGCCACGGCGGCCCCCGGAGAGGCGTACGCGCGGTGTGCGTCCACGGCTGCCAGGCGTACAGCACACCGGGCGGGAGACCGCGCAGCCCGGCCTCCCGGGCCGCCCGGAGGGCCGCTGCCCGCGACTCGGGCGGAGCCGTCGATTCCGGCGATTACGGTACGTGGCATGACGCCCCTCCGGAGGGGTTCGGCCGCTCAATCGCGGTGCCTCGGGGGCGTCCCGGGGTGCCTCCAGACTGGTCTTCCCCCGCCCTGCCGGGTAGGGCCGACCGGCCCGGCGGGGCGGAAGTCCGGCCCGTCCCCGGCAGGCCGCGCTGAGCGGTCCCGGGTCCCGGCCGGTCCCGCCCGAAGGGACCATCGGCCCACGGAAGTGGTCCGAGCGCCCCCGGTACAGCGGACGCTCCCGGCATCAGATTGTCCGTGTACACGCACTCGGCGTGGCACGAGGAGAGGGCTGACGACCATGGCACTGCACGGGCACTCCCACCGTCCCGCGGGCATCCGCTTCGGCTTCCGGCGCACGGGCAGGACGGACGGCACCGCCGCCGCCCGGACGGACGGCCACACCGCCGCGGCCTCGGCGACGGCCCTGGCACGCACCCTGGCCGGGCTGCGTCTGCTGACGGCGTTCACCTTCCTGTGGGCGTTCTTCGACAAGACCTTCGGCTGGGGCTACGCGACGCAGTCCGGCAAGGGCTGGATCGACGGCGGCTCCCCCACCAAGGGCTTCCTGAGCCACGTCGCCGCGGGACCGATGGAGTCCACCTTCCACTCCTGGGCCGGCGACACCTGGGCCGACTGGCTGTTCATGCTGGGCCTGCTCGGCATCGGGCTCGCCCTGGCGACAGGTGTGGCACTGCGCCTGGCCGCGGTGGCGGGCACCGCGCTGATGGCGCTGATGTGGGCCGCCGAATGGCCTCCCGCGCGCCATCTGTCGGACGGCGCCCTCAGCGCGTCCTCGAACCCGGTGATCGACTACCACGTCCTGTACACGGCCGTCCTGATCACCCTCGCCGTGGCCTGCGCGGGCCGCACCTGGGGGCTGGGCACGCTGTGGGAGCGGCTGCCGTCCGTGGGGCGCAACCGCTGGCTGAAGTGAACGCGAGAGCCCCGGCCGGAGGGCGTGCGGCTCCTCCGGCCGGGGCTCTCGTGTGTGCGGCGCCCGGCGTTCAGTTGCCCTCGCGGTGATCGTCCAGGGCCGCGCGCCCGGCCTCCAGACGGGCGATCGGGACGCGGAACGGTGAGCAGGAGACATAGTCGAGTCCGGCTTCGTGGAAGAAGTGCACCGACTCCGGGTCACCGCCGTGCTCGCCGCACACACCGATCTTCAGGTCCGGGCGGGCGGCGCGGCCTTCGGCCACCGCGATCCGCACCAGCCGGCCCACGCCCTCCCGGTCGATCGTCTCGAACGGGGAGACGGGGAAGACGCCCTTGTCGAGGTAGACGGAGAAGAACGCCGCCTCGACGTCGTCGCGGGAGAAGCCCCAGGTGGTCTGGGTCAGATCGTTGGTGCCGAAGGAGAAGAACTCGGCTTCCCGCGCGATTCGGCCCGCGGTGAGCGCGGCCCGGGGCAGCTCGATCATCGTGCCGACGGGGCAGGCGACGGCGGCACCCGCCTCGGCCGAGACCGCGCCCAGCACGCGCCGCACCTCTTCGCGTACGAGACGCAGCTCCTCCACCGTGCCGACGAGCGGCACCATGATCTCGGCCCTCGGGTCTCCCCCGGCCTTCCTGCGGACGACGACCGCCTCCGCGACGGCGCGTACCTGCATGGCCACCAGACCCGGCACCACGAGGCCGAGCCGGACACCGCGCAGGCCGAGCATCGGGTTCTCCTCGTGCATCCGCTCCACGGCCGCCAGCAGTTCGGCATCCCGCGCGTCCGGTGCCCCGCCGAGGGCCTCTTCGCGCGCGATGCGGACGGCGAGCGCCGTGCGGTCGGGCAGGAACTCGTGCAGGGGCGGGTCCAGCAGACGGATCGTCACCGGCAGACCGTCCATCGCCTCCAGGATGCCGATGAAGTCCTCGCGCTGCAGCGGCAGCAGCGCGCCGAGCGCCTCCTGCCGCTCGGCGTCGCCGTGCGCGAGGATCATGGCTTCGACCAAGGGGCGCCGCTCACCGAGGAACATGTGCTCCGTGCGGCACAGACCGATGCCCTGGGCACCGAAGCGCCGTGCCCGTGCCGCGTCCTCGGGTGTGTCCGCGTTCGCACGCACCTCCATGCGCCGCACCGCGTCGGCCTGTTCCATGAGCCGGTGGACGTCCCGCACGTCCTGCTGGGCTCCGTCGCCGGGTGCACGGCCGCCCCCTTCGAAGTAGCCCACGACGGCCGAGTCGGCGAGGGGTACAGAGCCCAGGCGTACCTCTCCCGTGAACCCGTCGACCGAGATGACCGTTCCCTCTCGCACCGTGACACCGCCCAGGGCGGTGAAGCACCGCCCTGCCGGGTCCACCGTCAGCTCCGAGGCGCCGCACACGCACACCTTGCCCATGCCGCGGGCGACCACGGCAGCATGGCTGGTCTTGCCGCCCCGGCTGGTGAGCACGGCCTGGGCCGCCACCATGCCGGGCAGGTCGTCGGGGGTGGTCTCCTGCCGTACGAGGACCACCTGCTCCCCTGCGGCGGAACGCCGCACGGCCTCACCCGCGTCGAACACCGCCGCGCCGACCGCGGCGCCGGGGGAGGCGGGGATGCCACGGGCGATGGCATCGCCCTCGGCCGCGGCGCCGAAGCGAGGGGACATCAGGCGCGCGAGCCCCTCGCCGCTGACCCGCCGCAGCGCCTCGGCCATGGTGATCACGCCTTCGTCGGCGAGCTGCCCGGCGATGTTGAACGCCGCTTGCGCGGTCCGCTTGCCGACGCGTGTCTGCAGCATCCACAGTCTGCCGCGCTCGACGGTGAACTCGATGTCGCACAGGTCGCGATAGTGCGACTCCAGCCGCCGCATATGACCGCGCAGCTGTTCGTAGGCGGCCGGGGCCGGCCCTTCGAGATCGGTGAGGGGAACCGTGTCGCGGATACCGGCGACGACGTCCTCTCCCTGGGCGTCGGACAGGTAGTCGCCGTAGACGCCCGTCCGGCCGGTCGCTGGGTCGCGGGTGAAGGCGACACCGCTGCCCGAATCCGCTCCGTGGTTGCCGAACACCATCGTCTGGACGGTGACCGCGGTGCCCAGGTCGTCCGCGATGTGTTCACGGCGGCGGTAGAGCCGGGCCCGTTCGCCGTTCCAGGAGGTGAAGACGGCGAGGACGGCCCGCCGCAGCTGCTCGGCCGGGTCCTGCGGGAACTCCTCGCCGGTCCGCTCACGGATCAGGTCCTTGAAGGTCTCGACGATCCTGATGAGCTCGCAGCTGTCCAGACGGCTGTCGTCCTCGACCCCGCTCTGCCGTTTCACACCGGCCAGAACGTCCTCGAACAGCGCGCTGTCGACACCCATCACCGTACTGCCGAACATCTGCACGAGGCGACGGTAGGAGTCCCACGCGAACCGCTCCCGCTCCGGCGACTTGCCGAGGCCGAGAACCGAGAGGTCGTTGAGCCCGATGTCGAGGACCGTCTCCATCATGCCGGGCATGGAGAAGCGGCCGCCCGACCGGACCGACACCAGGAGCGGGTCGTCCACCTGTCCCAGCCGCCGGCCGGTGGCCTGTTCGAGAGCGGAGAGGTGGGTGGCCACCTCCCCGGCCAGTTCGGCGGGCGGCTCACCAGTGGCCAGAAAGACCCGGCACGCCTCGGTGGTGATGGTGAATCCGGGTGGTACGGGGAGCCCCATCCGGACCATCTCGGCCAGATTGGCGCCCTTGCCCCCGAGCAGGTCGGCCATGTCACGGCCGCCTTCGGAGAAGTCGTACACGTAACGCACCATGGCTGCTCTTCCTCCCGGAGCGACTCGTCACCCGCGCCCGCGGCACTCGGGCTCCACCGCTACGCCGAAGGCCCGGGATCGAGCTGGAAACCCGTCACCAGATCCGACCGGATGAGCAGTGCGGCCTTCATCGTGCCCGCCGCCCAGGGCCGGAACGTCTTCGTGAAGCGGTCGAGCGTGGCACGGTCTTCGATCAGGCGGGCGTAGCCGGTCACGACGACGCTCCAGCCGAGGTGCGTGTCCGGATCGATGGCGTCCGCCTCGTAGGCGACCACGACGGCGGAGCCTGGCCCGGGCGCGTCCAGCGAGGCGAAAGCCGCCCCTTCGTGCAGGCAGACGATGATGTCGTCGCCGTCCATGAGGTGGTTGACGGGGCGGACCGCAGGCAGCGCACCCTGGGTGAAGACGACCCGGCCCAGCGACGTCGTCGCCAGCAGCCGCAGCGCCTCCCGGCGGTCGAGCGGAGTCATCCGCCGCGCCGCCACCGCCTCGTCCCGCTCACCCAGGTCCTGCCCGCCGATCTCATTCATCGCGCACCCCATGCCTCCGGCCCCCGTTGTGCTCCACGGTCCCTCGCGGCCTCGCTTCTCTGACAGGGCCGAACGGACCCCACTTGGGCGCCCGGCGAGGCCATCAGGCCCACACTCGGCGGGAAGCGCCCGTCCGGCCCCTCACACTCGGCCCCGCCCGGACGCAGAGCGGAGGCAGGCAAGGAAAACCGCGATTCCGCGACGGACGCTTCGCCCGTGCCGTCCGGCTGCCGGCCGGCGCCCACGGGACGAGGCCACCGCCGACCACAAGGACGGTGTGCTGACCATCACGGTCCCGAAAGCGGAGCCAAAGGCCAGCACCCGCACGATCACGGTCCGGCGCACCTGACCGTCGCGTGTGCGATGCCGCACAGGCCCGTGCGCCTGGGGTCTCCCCTCGGCGTACGGGCCTCTCCCTTCCCGGTCAGCCGTGCGGCACCACGGCCACCGGGCACAGCACATGGTGGATCACCGAGTGGGCGACCGGGCCCAGATGGTCGCCCATGCCGGGGCCGCGGCCGACGACCAGCAGACAGGCCCGGGTGGAGGCCAGCAGCAGATGGTGACCCGCCCGGCCGTGGACCGCGTGCTCCCGTACTTCCATGTCGGGGAACTTGCGCCGCCACGCGGACAGCGCCGCGGACAGGGCGTGGGCCTTCTCCTCCGCCGGGTCGTCCGCGTCCGCCGACGGCACCAGCGGCACGCTCCAGGCGTGCAGAACGTGCAGCGGCGCGTGCCGGCTCGCCGCCGCGTCGAAGGCGTACGCGAGCAGTTCGTCGCTCGGGTGGGCCAGGTCGAGCCCTAGGACCACGGGCCGGTACGGGCCGTGGCCCGCCAGCCCCTCCCGCTCGTCCTCGGGCCGCTCCCCCGCGCGTACCAGCACGACCGGGCACGCGGCGCGCGCGGTGACGTCGAGGGCGACCGAGCCGACCAGGAACGCGGCCAGTCCGGTGAAGCCTCGCGAGCCCAGGACCAGGGCCTCGGAGGTCTCGGCCGCCTCCACCAGGGTGACGGCGGGCTGCCCGGGCGCGTGGGCGGGCCGGATCTCCAAGGTGGGGTGGCAGTAGGCGAGTTGGACGGCTGCCCGGTCCAGGGCCGTGCGCCCGCGCTCTGCGGGCACGTCCAGTTCGGGGAGGAAGGTCCGCTCGCCGGGTTCCTCGTCCACGTGGAGCAGGTGCAGGGGGAGGCCGCGCAGCACGGCTTCGCGGGCGGCCCAGTCGGCGGCGTCGAGGCTTTCGCGCGAGCCGTCGATACCGGCCGTGATGTGGCGTTGCATGGTCCACCTCCAGTGGGGTCAGCGTCAGCCGGTCCAGGTCCAGTCGGCGACCTCGGGCAGATCGGTGCCGTGGTCGCGGATCCAGGCGTGGTGGCGGGTGCGGGTGTCGGCCATGGTCTGGCGGACGACGGCCGCGCGTACGGCGAGGCCGGGGACGCGGTCGATGACGTCCATGACGAGCCGGTACCGGTCGAGGTCGTTGCGGACGACCATGTCGAAGGGCGTGGTGGTGGTGCCGGACTCCTTGTAGCCGCGCACGTGGAGCTGGCCGTGGCCGCCGCGGCGGTAGGTGAGCCGGTGGATCAGCCACGGGTAACCGTGGTAGGCGAAGATCACCGGCTTGTCGCGGGTGAACAGCGCGTCGTACTCGAAGTCGGCCATTCCGTGCGGGTGCTCCTCGCGGGGCAGCAGTTTCGTCATGTCGACGACGTTGACGACGCGGACGGCGAGGTCCGGGAGGTGGCGGCGCAGCAGCCCGACGGCGGCCAGGACCTCCTGGGTGGGCACGTCTCCGGCGCAGGCCAGGACGACGTCCGGCTCACGGTCGCGGCTCTCGGAACCGGCCCACTCCCAGATGCCCGCTCCGCGCGCGCAGTGGCCGCGGGCCTCCTCCAGGGAGAGCCAGTCGAAGCAGGGCTGCTTGCCGGCGACGACCACGTTGACGTAGTCGCGCGAGCGCAGGACGTGGTCCGCCACGGACAGCAGGGTGTTGGCGTCCGGCGGGAGGTAGACCCGTACGACCTCGGGGCTCTTGTTCAGCACATGGTCGACGAAGCCGGGGTCCTGGTGTGAGAAGCCGTTGTGGTCCTGGCGCCAGACGTGCGAGGTGAGCAGGTAGTTGAGGGAGGGGACGGGGGCGCGCCACGGCAGGCCCCTCGATGTCTTCAGCCACTTGATGTGCTGGTTGACCATCGAGTCGACGATGTGGACGAACGCCTCGTAACAGGAGAACAGGCCGTGGCGGCCGGTGAGGTTGTAGCCCTCCAGCCAGCCCTGGCAGAGGTGTTCGGACAGGATCTCCATCACACGGCCGTCGCGGGCCAGGTTCTCGTCGGTCTCCAGGATCTCCGCCTGCCACGCCTTGCCGGTGACCTCGAAGAGGGCGCCCAGCCGGTTGGAGGCGGTCTCGTCGGGGCCGACCACGCGGAAGTCGCGCCGCTCGGCGGTGTCGGCCATCACCTGGGCCAGCAGACCGCCGAGGACGCGGGTGGGCTCGTGCAGGGTCGCGCCCGGCTTGTCGACGGGGACGGCGAAGTGCTCCAACGGCGGCAGGGGCAGTTCGCGGGTGAGCAGGCCGCCGTTGGCGTGCGGATTCGCGCCGAGCCGGCGCTCGCCGTCCGGGACACAGGCCAGCACCTGCTCGGTGGGGCGGCCGTCGGCGTCGAACAGCTCCTGCGGCCGGTAGGAGCGCAGCCATGCCTCCAACTGGCGTAGGTGCTGCGGGTCTTCGCGCACAGCGGAGAGCGGCACCTGGTGCGAGCGCCAGGTGCCCTCCACCGGTTCGCCGTCGACCTCGGCCGGACCGGTCCAGCCCTTCGGCGTACGGAGCACGATCATCGGCCAGGACGCCCGTACGCCGGTCCGCTTGATCTCGGTGATACGGTCCAGGGCGTGATCCATGGCACGGGCCATCGCCTCGTGCACCTTGAGCGGGTCCGAGCCGGTGACGTGCAGCGGCTCGTGGCCGTATCCCCGCAGCAGGGAGTCGAGTTCGGCCTCGGGCAGCCGGGCGAGGGCCGTCGGGTTGGCGATCTTGTAGCCGTTCAGGTGCAGGATCGGCAGTACGGCGCCGTCGTGGACCGGGTCGAGGAACTTGTTGGAGTGCCAGGACGCGGCGAGCGGCCCGGTCTCGGCCTCCCCGTCGCCGATCACACAGGCGACCAGCAGGCCGGGGTTGTCGAACGCGGCCCCGTAGGCGTGCGCCAGGGAGTAGCCGAGTTCGCCGCCCTCGTGGATCGAGCCGGGGGTCTCGGGAGCCACATGGCTGGGCACACCGCCGGGGAAGGAGAACTGCCGGAACAGCCGCGCCATGCCCGCCGCGTCCCGGCCGACGTCCGGATAGATGCGGGAATACGAGCCGTCCAGCCAGGAGTTCGCCAGCACCGCCGGGCCGCCGTGCCCCGGGCCCCACACGCACAGCGCGTCGAGCGAGCGCTCCCTGATCACCCGGTTCAGATGGGTGTGCACGAGGTTGAGGCCGGGCGAGGTGCCCCAGTGGCCGAGCAGGCGCGGCTTGATGTGCTCGGGCCGCAGCTCCTCGGTCAGCAGCGCGTTGTCCAGCAGATAGATCTGCCCCGCGGACAGGTAGTTCGCGGCGCGCCAGTGGGCGTCGAGGGCGGCCGGGTTCGGTGGGCGGTGCTTCGTCATGGTGTCTCCGGAATCGTCAGGGGCGTGCCGTCGGTATGGGTACCGCGTACGGGGCGTGCTCAGTCGTGGGGTACGACCACCACCGGGCAGGGCGCGTGATGCGGCAGGGCGTGGCTGACCGGGCCGAGCCGCATGCCCGGGCCGGTCGTGCGGCGGCGGGCCCGGCGACCAGCAGGTCGGAGGCGGTCGCGGCCTCCAGGAGCGCGGTCCGCGCCCGACCCTCCGGGGGCCTGCGCGTCACCCCCACGTCGGGGTGGGCGGCCGTCGCGTCCCGACTCGGTCCCGAGCCGTCGACCCCGACGATCAGCGGACGGCCGGTCGCCTCCCTGCCTCCACGTCTCCACGTCTCCACCGCCTTCCGGCCGCAGGTGGGCTCGGGAAGGCCGCCGCGGCCCTCCTCCCGGAGACTGGCACCGGGCCGGTGGCGGGATACAGGGGCGAACCGGCCCTGCGGAGGGGTCATTCGGCCCCTGCCCGCCGCGGTCGCCGCGGGACACGCTGCTCGCATGGCCACACGGACCCCTCGGCGGACTCAGCGGACTCGGCTGACTCAGCTGACTCGGCTGACTCAGCGGGCGGGGCGAGGGCGGCCCGGACACGGATGGACTGTCAGCCCCCTCGCACGGCCTGTCCGCAGGCCTGCCGCAGCTCTGCGAGGTGGAGCTCGATCCCGTTCTCGCCGGCCGAGCGGGTGACCGCCCTCGATGTCCGCACGACCCGTACCTGCGAAGGCTGCGAAGGCTGCGAAGGCTGCGAAGGCTGCGATGAGGAGGAAGTAATGAAACACGCCAAGGTCGGTTCGGTCATGACGAGCGAGGTGGTGAGCGCGCGGACATCGGTCCCCTTCAAGGAGATCGCCCGGCTGCTGGCCGAGCATCACGTCAGCGGCCTTCCGGTGGTGGACGAGGACGACAAGGTCGTCGGCGTCCTGTCCGAGACCGACTTGATGGCCCGGCAGGCGGAGGCCGAGGACCCGTACGAGCCGCCACGCCGGTTCCGGCCTGCCGCCTTCGGGCGCGGTGCGCGCGCCCGAAGGAAGAAGGCTCGGGCCCGGACGGCGGGTGAGCTGATGTCCCGTCCGCCGATCACCGTGCGCGCCGACGACACGATCGCCGTCGCCGCCCGCACCATGGCGGCGCACCGCGTCGAACGCCTCCCCGTGCTGGACACCGAGGACCGGCTGGTCGGCATCGTGACCCGGCGCGACCTCCTCCAGGTCTTCCTCCGCTCGGACGACGAGATCCGCGCCGAGGTCATCCGGGATGTGCTGGTCGGGACCCTGTGGCTGTCGCACGGCACGATCGGCATCACCGTGAATGAGGGTGTGGTGACCCTGTCCGGGCAGCTGGAACGGCGCAGCGAGGTCCCCCTCGCGGTGCGCGTGACGCGCATGGTGGACGGAGTCGTCGCCGTTGTCGACCAGCTCGGCTACCAGCTCGACGATTCGCACCTGCACCCGGACGCACCGGCCATGCACGGAATCGCCGACGACTGGCTGCGCAAGCTCTGAGAGGGCCGGTGACCCGCCATGAGGACCCGACAGCGGTGGTGGCGATGGCGCCGCAACCCCCTGCGGCGCCGCTGCGACGTGGTCGAGGCATGGACCGCCCTGGCGTTGGGGATCGCGTTCCTCTTCGGCGTACCGGCTGCGGGATTCGCCGCGGGCGACGCGGCGTACGGCGCGGCGCACTCGACCGCCGTCGCCCAGCGGGGCTCTTCACGGCCGGTGGACGCGGTCCTCGTCCATGACGCGCCCGTTGACCTGCCGCCGGCCAACGGTGGGAGCACGGGCAAGGAGCGGGCAGCCGTGCGCTGGACCGAGGCCGACGGCACCGTACACACCGGAATCGCGAAGGTGAACTCCGCGACGCCCGGCGGTCAGCACCTCCGGATCTGGCTCGACGTCCACGGTCGCGTCGTCGACGAGCCGCTGGACGACAGCCAGGTGTGGCTCAGTGCCGTCTCGTGGGCCACCATCGCCGCCCTCGGGGCGGCAGGCACCCTGCTGGCGGTGCGGTACGCCGTGCAACGGTACGCGGAACGCCACCGGTTGGCCGAGTGGGAACTGGCCTGGGCCCGGACCGAGCCCGGGTGGCGGCGCCCGCGGACCTGACCGGCCCGGCGCGAGGGCCGTTCGGCCCCTGCCCGCCCGTTCCCGGCTTGCCGACGCTGGGAGCAGCACGTCATCACCGTCACGAGTCGAGGAGGAACGCGATGGCCACCACCGGAGCCACGGCCCCCGACAGGGCGGGCCTTGGCGCCGTGGTCGCCGCTCCGGTGGCGGACGGCCACCCGAACAGGTCCCCGCACCCCGAGCGCGAGAAGCCGTGGAGCACGGAGCGCGCCACGGACGGGACGCTGACGGTGTGTGAGGAAAAGGCCGAAGCCCCGTCGTACGCGTTCCTGGGCGTACACCCCTGCGATCTGCGGGCCATCGCGGTCCAGGACCGCGTACTGGTCTCGGGGCATTACACGCGCTCAGGCTGCCGGGAACGCCGGAGGGGGGCGTTCCTGATCGCCGCCGAGTGCACCGAGCCGGGAGGCACGCGCTTCTGTGTCTCCTTGGGGAGCGGCCCTGCCGCGGACGACGGCTACGACCTCGCGCTTACCGAGGTCGTCTCCGCCGCAGGGCACCGCTTCCAGCGCGCTGCCGGTCGTGGCGGGCGAGGGCCGGGTGGTCGGCATCGTGTCGGAGGCCGATCTGCTCCTCAAGGAGGAGTTCCGCGGCGACTTCCCGGACCGGCTCTCCCAGCCGCGGCGGCTCGCCGACCTCGCCAAGTCGCAGGCGGTCACCGCCGAGGCCCTCATGAGCACCCCGGCCGTCGCCGTGCACCCTGACGCCACCCTGGCCCAGGCGGCCCGGAGCATGGCCGTGCGCAAGGCCAAGCGGTTGCCCGTCATCGACCGGCTGGGCATCCTCCAGGGGTGTCGTGAGCCGCAGCGACCTGCTCAAGGTCTTCCTGCGGCTCGACGAGGAGATCGCGGCGGAGGTCGCGCGCACCGTGATCGCCTGTCTCTTCCCCCGGCAGAGCGTCACGGCGACGGCGCAGGAGGGCGTGGTCACCTTCCACGGGGCGCTGCACGACCGCCACCTGGTCCCGGTCGCGGCGCGCCTCGCCCACGCCGTGGAGGGTGTCGTGGACGTACACATGGACCTCACGGCACCGGACCTCACGGCACCGGCCGCGCCACCGCGGTGAAGTACCTCGGCTGCGAGGCCCAGAACCAGTACGCGCGGGCCGTGCACCGCCTGGGCAACGCCGGTGCGCGGGACGCGGTCCGCCGGATCTCGAAGCACTCGCCCCTCAGGGCGTGGCCGTGCACACCTCACGCGTGATCGACATGCCGCCGGGCGAGCAACTGCCGCGTAGCTGCTGAAGGTTCTCCGGCGCGAGGTCACGAGGTCACGAGGTCACGAGGTGGGGAGGCCACGAGGTGGGGAGGCCACGAGGTGGGGACCGTTCGGCCCTGTTCCCCGCAAGCCCTGTACGTCACGATCGACCACAGAGGCAACCACACCGCATCAGGGGGCGGCATGGCCGTAACGGAACACGACTCCAGGCCTACCATCGGGGTCTTCCTCGTCGACGACCACGAGGTGGTGCGCCGCGGGCTGCGCGACCTGCTGGACGCCGAGCCCGACATCACCGTTCTCGGCGAGGCCTCGACCAGCGAGCAGGCCCTGGCGCGCGGCCCGGCCCTGCGGCCCGACGTGGCGGTCCTGGACGTGCGCCTGCCCGACGGCGACGGCATCACCGTCTGCCGCGAACTCAGGTCCCGCATAGCGGGATTGTCCTGCCTGATGCTGACGTCGTTCGACGACGACGACGCTCTCCTGGACGCGATCATGGCGGGGGCGGCCGGTTACGTCCTCAAGCAGATCAAGGGGACCGACCTCGTCGCGGCGGTGCGTACGGTCGCCTCGGGGCAGTCGATGCTCGATCCGGCCACCACCGCGCGGCTCATGAGCACGCTGCGAGGCCCCTCGGCGGAGGACGCGCCGGCCGGGGACCAGCGGCTCGCGGGCCTGTCCGAGCGCGAACGCGAGATCCTCGATCTGATCGGCGAGGGTTTCACCAACCGCCAGATCGGAAAGCGCCTCTACCTCTCCGAGAAGACGGTCAAGAACAACATCTCCCGGCTCCTGTCGAAGCTGGGGGTCGAGCGCCGCGTCCAGGCCGCGGTCATCGCGGCCCAGTTTCCTGCGGGGGACCGGTATCGCTGACCCCCGGGCGCCGGGCATCCAGCGGAACTCGCCATTCCAGCCGTGTGCCCCCTCCCTCCGCCGCTTCCACGACACACGTCCCGCCCCGCCCGTCGGCCCGCTCCGCGAGGTTGCGCAGACCGCTGCGCCGGCCGGTCCCGACGGGGATCCCGATCCCGTTGTCGGTCACGGTCAGCGCGACCTCCCCACCGCGCACCTCCAGCACCACCTCGGCCGCCGTGGCTTTCGCGTGGCGGGCCACATTGGTCAGCGACTCCCCCAGCACGGCCAGCACGTCCGCGCCGATGTCCCCCGGCACATCGACGTCGATCAGCCCCTCCATGCGCAGTGCGGGCGTGAAGCCGAGCGCGGGCGCGACGCCCTCCAGCGCCCGCACCATCCGTATCCGCAGCCCCGGGCCCGGCCCGTCGTGCGCGCGCAGGCCGAAGATCGTCGAGCGAATGATCTTGATCGTGGTATCGAGGTCGTCCACCGCCCGGTCCACCCGCTCCATGACCTCCGGATGCTGGATGAAACGCTGTGCGCTCTGCAGCGTCATCCCCGTGGCGAACAGCCGCTGGATCGCGAGATCGTGAAGGTCCCGCGCGATACGGTCGCGGTCCTCCAGGATGCTCACCTGCTCCGCGTCCCGGCGCCGGTCGGACAGTTCGAGTGCGAGCGCCGCCTGGTTGGCGAAGCCGCGCAGGGGCTTGCTCTCCGCCTCGCTGAACGGCGCCTGCCCCGCTCCGCGCGCCAGTAGAAGCACACCCCGGACGCCGTCCCGGGTGCTCATCGGCACCGCCACCGCGGGCCCCAGCCCCTCCCACCGGTCGGGCCCGTACGTCACCCGGGAGTCCTTCCGCACATCCACGGTGACGACGGCCGAACCCGTGCTCATGGCCGCGCCCGCGAGCGTCCCCTCCGCCGGCAGGGCCAGACCCTGATGCCGTTCCGCCCCGCGGCCCAGGGCGAGGACACCCCGCAGTTCACCGGTCGCCGCCTCCACCAGGTCCACCACACCCAGCTCGGCCGAGGTGATCTCACGAGCCCGCTCGACCAGCACCTCCAGAACCTGCGACTCGGGCACCCCGGACAGCAGCGCACTGGTGACCTCGGAGCCGGCCTCCAGCCACCGCTCCCTCAGCCGCACCTCCTCGAAGAGGCGGGCGTTCTGGATCGCCACCCCGGCCGCCACCGCCAGCATCGCCAGAACGGCCTCGTCCTCCTCGTCGAACTCGGCACCGCCGCGCTTCTCCGTCAGATAGAGGTTGCCGAACACCTCCTCCCCCACGCGGATCGGGACGCCCAGGAACGAGTGCATCGGCGGATGGTCGGCCGGAAAGCCGGAGGACGCCGGGTGCTCCGACAGCTCGCCGAGACGAAGCGCCACCGGGTGGCGGATCAACTCGCCCAGCAGCCCGTGTCCCGACGGCAACTGACCGATCTTGCGACGCACCTCGTCGGCGATCCCCACCGGCAGGAACTGCGTCAGCTGCCGCCCCTGCCCGATGACCCCGAGCGCCCCGTACTCCGCGTCGACCAGCACCACTGCGGCCTCGACGATCCTCCGCAGCACCTGCGGCAGATCCAGCTCCCGGCCGACCTCCAGAACGGACTCCAGCAGCACGTGCAACCGGTCACGCGTGCTGCGCACCGTGTCGATGCGCACTTGCAGCTCATCGAGCAGCTGATCCAGTCTCAGTCGCGACAGCGGCCGCGCCCCGTCCCGCCCGACCCCGCCCATCGGTCCCTCCCTGGGGATCCGCCAAAAGAAACCAGAGCTCCGGCTCTCACCGTAGCGGCAGCGGGACCTCCACACTCACGCGATGCGCACCCCGACGGGAAACGTCCGCTCCCGGCCGGTGCCGTGACGGGAGGCGTCCGCCCGGCTTCGAGGGCCTACGACAAGCCGTCCGGACAGAGCGGACAGAACTGCCGGGCCCAGCGCCGGAAGCGGCTGATCATCTCGTCACCGCGGGCCAGACGGGGTGGGGCTCGTACCGCTTGTGGTTCCAGATCGGGATGTCCTGCTCCAGCAGTTCGACCGCCGCCCCGCGCATGGCGTGGGCCGCGAGCCCGGTGAGTGGGGTGCGCGGGAGGCCACCGGGCGGCTTTCGCCTGGCTGTGCGACGTCTACGTCGACCCCGCGCACCGCGGCAAGGGCCTCGGCACCTGGCCGGCCGACGCCGTACACGACCACCTCGCCCCGTACAGGCTCAAGCGCGTCCTGCTCTCCACCCTCGACGGCACGAGGTCCACGTGAAGGTCGGCTTCGCACCCGTGCCGGACCCCGGCCACCTGATGATCCTGAACCCGCCGCAATGAAGGCCGCAGTGAACGCCGCAGTGAACGCCCACCGCGTACCGGCGAAGGCTTACCCGGTCACCGTGTCCCCGTGACGATGAGCCACCCGCCACTCGCCGTCCTCGCGGCGGTACACCTGTGTCGCCCTCAAGGTGAACGTACGCGGCTGCCCGTCGACGGAGGTGGAGACGTGTTCAAGACCGGCCGTGTACGCCATGTCGCCCACCACGTCGTACGCCTGCAGTTCGAATGCGTACGACGTGCAGTCGGAGAAGCTCTCCTCCAGGGCGGTGAAGAGCGTGCCGGTCTCCTGCAGCCCGTCGGCGTTGCGCCACGCGCCCAGCACGCTCACGGGCTCGTTGCGCGACCACAGGGCCCGGCGGGGGCCCGCGTCACCGTTGTGCAGCGCACGCTCCGCCTCGTACAGCGCGGTCCTGACCCACACCAGGAAATCGTCACGGTCGCTCATGTCCTCATCTTGGCCCCGTCGAGTCGGCAACACCGCCGCGCGGCGCGACAACGTGCCGGAAATTCATTCCCTACCGCGGGAACAGGCACCGTACTGTGTCGCGGTGACGACTCAGATGATCATTCTCAACGGCGGCTCCAGCTCGGGAAAGTCCGGGATCGTACGGTGCCTGCAGGCCGTACTGCCGCATCCGTGGCTGGCGTTCGGAATCGACTCACTCGTCGACGCCCTGCCCGCGAGCATGCAGGCATCGCCCGACGGCATCGGGTTCGAGGCGGACGGCACGGTCAGCGTCGGGGCCGACTTCCGGGCACTGGAGGCGGCCTGGATGGAAGGCGTCGCGGCGACGGCCCGGGCGGGCGCCAGGGTCATCGTCGACGACGTCTTCCTAGGCGGAGCCGCCTCCCAGCAGCGCTGGCGCAAGGCCGTTGGCGACCTGGCCGTGCTGTGGGTCGGCGTCCGGTGCGAGAGCGCGGTCGCCGCGGCCCGTGAGACCGCACGGGGCGACCGGACCGGGGGAATGGCCGCATCCCAAGCACACGTGGCACACGAGGGGGTCGTCTACGACGTGGAAGTGGACACGACCCACGCGGAGTCCCTGACATGCGCCCAGGCCATCGCCACTCACGTCCTCTGATCGACGAGTCGACGCTCAACCCGAAGCCTCCCCCCTCCCCCACTACTCACGACGAAATGAGTAGCCGCCCCCACGCGCCCCGGACAGCCCGCCCCCTAGCCTCTCGATCATGAGCATCGAGCAGCAGACCCCCACCCCGTCGGCCCAGGTGACGGTGGGGCGGGAGTGGACGGGTACGGCGTCGATGGTGCTGGGCGTGGTCGCCGTCGCACTGTTCGGATGTCCGTGGCTGCCCGGCTCCGTGCCCTCGCAGCTCCGTTACCTCCCTCTGTACCTGACCGTGCCCCTGGGGATCTGCGCGATCGTCCACGGCATCGGGGATCTGCACCATCTGCGCGGTGAAGCGGGAGCCGACCGTCGCCGTGCTCGCGCCGGCGTCGCGCTCGGCCTGGTGGCCGTCGCGGTGCCGCCGGCCCTTGTCGTGTGGGCATGTGTGGCCTTGAGCGAGTGACCGACGGCGAGGGCAAGGGCGGCCCCGCCGCGGTCGAGGCCCCGTCCCGCTCCACCGGCGGCTAGCCCGGCCGACCGACCTCGACCACTCCCGTCTCGTACGCCACGATGACGGCCTGGGCGCGGTCGCGGACGCCGAGTTTGCCGAAGAGGCTGGTGATGTGGTTCTTGACGGTGGAGCCGCTGACGCTCATCGCCTCGGCGATCTCCGCGTTGTCGAGGCCGGTGGCCATCAGCCGCCACACCTCCGCCTCGCGCGGTGTCAGACCGCTGATCTGTACGAGGGGCGGCTCGGGACGCTCCGGGGCCCTGACGTACGTCGAGATCAACCGCGTCAGCAGCCGGGGCGCGACAGCCGCCTCGCCCGTGTGCACCACCCTTACCGCCGCCACGAGTTCCTCCGGTGAGATGTCCTTCGGCAGGAACCCGCAGGCCCCGGCGCGCAGCGCGGCCACCACGTACTCGTCCATGTCGAAGGTGCTCAGCGCCAGCACCCGGCAGCCGGGCAGCTCCGCCGCGAGCCGGCCGGTCGCGGCGACGCCGTCGAGCACCGGCATGCGGATGTCCATCACGACGACGTCGGGTCGCAGCCGGTGGGCGAGGGCTACGGCCTCCTCGCCGTTGGCCGCCTCGCCCACCACCTCGAAGGCCGGGTCGGGGGTGAGGATCAGCGCGAGTCCGCGCCGTACGAGCGGCTGGTCGTCCGCGATCAGCACTTTGATGGCCTGCGTTTGCGTCATGTCGGCCGTCATCCCGTTCATCGCAGCGCCCCCTCGTCAGCCGTCAGCGGCAGCCGTACCGCCACCCTGAATCCCGCCTCGTCCAGCGGACCGGCCTCGAACGTCCCGCCGTGCAGCGCGGCCCGCTCCCGCATCCCCACCAGGCCGTAGCCGGACCCCGATGCGGTGCCCGCTCGCACGAGCCCCTCGCAGGCGCCCGTTCCGTCGTCCGAGACCTCCACCGCCACCCCGTCCGGCTCGTAGGTCAACCGCACTTGGGCCCGCGCCTCGCCCGCGTACTTGCGCGCGTTGGTCAGCGACTCCTGCACGATCCGGAACACCGTCAGACCCACGCTCGGCGGCAGCGGCCGCTCACCGCCCCGTACGTCGAGTGCGGTGGGCAGACCGGCCCGGCACGACTCGGCGACGATGCGCTCCAGGTCGGCGATGCCGGGCTGCGGGGCGATCGGCTCGTCCTCCGCCTCGTCCCCGGCCCGCAGTACGTCCAGGAGTTGGCGCATCTCACGCAGCGCCATGCGCCCGGAGCCCTCCAGTTCGACCAGCGCCTCCCTGGCCACCTCCTGATCACGGGCGAGGTTGGCCCGGGCGCCCCCGGCCATCAGCTGCATGGTGGTGATGTGGTGCGCCACGATGTCGTGCAACTCCCGTGCGATACGGCGCCGTTCGGCCGCCACGGCCCGGTCCGCGAGCAGACGGCGGTTGGCCTCGATGTCCCGCTGCCAGCGGTTCATCACGGCCCCCGCGATGATCACGATCACGGCGGCGAGCGCATTGCCCACCAGTTCCATCAGCGACAGCCGCGGCCACTTCGTCCAGTCCACCAGCACCGCCACCGCGGCCAGCGACGCCGCCACCACCACGGGCGCGCTCCTGAACCGTACGACGGAGTAGAGCGCGACCACCACGGCGGCGCCGAAGTGCAGTGCCGTGGGGACGGTCAGGTTCAGCCCGAGTCCCAGCAGCAGCACGGCCACGAGCACGAGCACCGGCGCACGGCGCCGCACCAGCAGCGGCAGCGCGGCGACCACCACCAGCACGCATCCGGCCACGGGGACGTCGCCCTGCCCCGCCAGGCTGGCGAAGGTGAAACTGAGCAGGTCCATGACCCCGGCGCCGACCGCGACCAGGCCGTCGTTGCGCGTCCAGGGCGCGTCGCCGCCCTGCCGGGTCGCCGGGGCCCCGGGCGCGGGGCGCGTGGTCACCATGACGCTCCTGATTCCGTGAGTAGCGGTTCGGGCCGCCGACGGTGTGTCAGCGGCCCTCGTTCCATGATCCCAGTCTCGCACCGGGGACCGGGCCCGTCCCGGGCCCGCGGTCCGATCCCGCCCTGGGACCAGGGTCCCAGTCCTCGCTCACGCCCACCCCGAGCTCCCAGGCCGTATCTCCTCCCGCGCTCGGACGACTCCTCCTCACCGCGCTGATGTGCTGGTCATCGGCCGAAAAGCGCCGCACCCCACCCACCGTCGGAGGACAAAGTGATCCGCGCCCTGACCGGGTTCTCCACCCGCAGCCCATGGAAGGTCATCGCCCTCTGGGCCGTGGTGGGCATCTTCCTCGCCCTGCTCGGCCAGTCGCTGCTCTTCCGCGTCACCCAGAGCCAGAGCGGGGACTTCCTCCCCGCGAAGTACGACTCGGCCGCCGCGCTCAAGGTCGCCGAGGAGAAGTTCGGGGCGGAGCCCGATGCCAACGCGGTGACGGTGCTCGTCGCCCGGGCGGACGGCCAGCGCCTGACCGGAGCCGACCAGCGACGCGTCGGCGACATCGCCGCGGAGTTGGGCCGACGGCACGTCAAGATGCCCAAGCCCAGCGGGGACCGGCCGACGTTCCTGGCCGAGGACTACTCCCAGACGCCCAGGGTCGGTCCCGCCATGGTCGCTCCCGACGGGGGCTTCGAACTGCTCTCCGTGCAGCTGACCGGCAACTCCACCGACCCCGGTATGCACGACCTCTACCGGGCCTTCCGCGACGACGTGAAGCACGAGTTCGCCGGTGCCCGGATGCGTACCGGTTTCACCGGCGGACTCGCCGACCTCGTCGACACCACGGAGGCGGAGGAGACCACCACCACCGTCGTCGGCGCCCTCATGGTCGGCCTGATCGTGCTGATCAACATTCTGGTGTTCCGCAGTGTGCTGGCCGCCTTCGTGCCCCTGCTGGCGGTCGCCATCATCAGCGGCGCGGCGCTCGGCGCGGTCGTGGGCGCCGCGTTGCTCACCGGCATCGACCTCGACACCTCCACGCCGAACCTGATCGGCGTCGTACTGATCGGCATCGGTGTCGACTACTTCCTCTTCCTTCTCTTCCGCTTCCGCGAACAACTGCGGGCCCACCCCGACCTGCCCGCCCGTGCCGTGGCCGCGGAGGTCACCGGCCGGGTCGGCACCGCGATCACCTCGGCGGCCCTCACCATCGTCGCCGCCTTCGCCACCCTGGGCATCGCGACCTTCGGGCAGTTCCGCGTCCTGGGCCCCGCCATCGCCCTTTCCGTGCTGGTCATGCTGCTGGCCAGCCTCACCTTGATGCCCGCGCTGCTCGCGGTCAGCGGGCGCAGGATGTTCTGGCCCTCCCGCGCCCTGCGGCGCGAGCCCCGGCCGGGCACCGCCGGGCGCGTCGGTGACCTGGTCGCCCGGCGCCCGCTCACCCTCGTGGTCGCCTCCGTCGCCCTGCTCGGTGCGCTGGCGGCCGGAGTCGCCGGTATCCGCATGGACTTCGACCAGACGGGCGGTGACAAGGACACCCCGGCGGCCGCCACCGCCGCCGAGATCAACCGCGCGCTGCCTGCCGGGGTGTCGGATCCGACCACCGTCTACGTCACGGCCGGCCAGGGCCGTACGCTCACCACCCGAAGCGTCGACGCCCTGCCCAAGGCCCTCGCCAAGGTCCAAGGTGTCGGCCAGGTCGGTCAGACCGTGCTGAACGAGGACCGCACGGCGGCCCGCATCGACGTCTATCTCACCGCCGACACCCAGAGCAAGCAGGCCCGCGACCTCGTCTCGGGGCCGGTCCGCGACACCGTCGCCATCCACACACCTGCCGGTACGGAGGCCCATGTCGGCGGTACGGCGGCGATCTTCGCGGACATCTCCACCGCCGTCGACCACGATCTGAAGACCGTGTTCCCGGTCGCCGCGGGCTTGATCGCCCTCATCCTGATCGTCCTGCTGCGGAGCCTGCTCGCCCCGGCCGTCCTCATGATCGCCGTGGGGCTCGGCTTCGCCGCGACGCTGGGTGCCTCCGCGCTCTTCTTCCAGCACCTGCTCGACAAGCCTGGCGTCAACTTCGTCCTGCCGCTGGTGCTGTTCCTCTTCGTGGTCGCCCTCGGCACCGACTACAACATCCTCATCAGTGACCGCATCCGCGAGGAGATGGAACACCCGGGGCCGGCCCGGGCCGCCGTCGCCCGCGCCGTGCGTCACACCGCTCCCGCCATCGCCACGGCCGGTGTGGTCCTCGCCGCCTCGTTCGGCAGCCTCGCCGTGAACGCGGCGCCCGCCACCCAGCAGATCGGCTTCGCGACCGGGCTCGGCATCCTCCTCTCCGCCTTCGTCCTGTCCATCGTGCTGGTGCCCGCGCTCGCCGCGCTCCTCGGCCGGAGCATCTGGTGGCCGGTCCGCCCGGGCCGCACCAAGGGCCGCCACCACGCCGATCCACTGGACGGCACCCGGCCCCACGAGGACCGCGTCACGGTCCACTGACACGCGATCCACGGACCCGGGCGACCACCAGCCGACAGCCAGGGAGGCCGCACCCCCACCCAGCGGGGTGCGGTCGCCCCCTTCGCACTCCCTCCGGCACTGAATCACGGTTGCATAACGAGTAATTCCACTGTGTGACATGTGCCATTGCACATGTCACATGATTTGCCTGACCCCGTCGCGCCGCCATGGCGCGCCGACTGAGGAGGGCACATGCGAAGACCATTGGCACTGCTGGCCGTTGCGGTCTCGACCGTCCTACTGGGCAGCGCGGTCCCGGTCGCCGCGGCCCCCGACAGCGACAGTCGCGACACCGACGCGGGCCGGATCGCATGGACGTCCTGCGGTGACACCACGACCCCGGCGCTGCAGTGCGCGATGCTGGAGGTCCCGGTGGACTACGCCCACCCGGACGGGCGGAAGATCAAGCTCAAGCTCAACCGGCTGCCCGCCACCGCCCCCAAGGCCAAGCAGCAGGGCCCGATCCTGCTCAACCCCGGTGGCCCCGGCGACAGCGGTCTGTGGATGCCCGCCTACATCACCGGCCAGATCCCGGCCGACGTCGCCTCGACGTACGACTGGATCGGCTTCGACCCGCGGGGCACCAACGGCAGCGAACCCCACGTGGTCTGCGACGCGCACTACTTCGACGGCGAGCGGCCCGACTACCAGGTCGGCCACGGCACCGAGAAGGCGTGGCTCGGCAAGGCCGCCACGTACGCCGCCGACTGCGCGGCGGACTGGAGCTGGATCCTGCCGCACATGACGACGGTGGACAGTGCCCGGGACATGGACCGCATCCGCGGCGCGCTCGGCGCCAAGAAAATCAACTTCTACGGCGGCTCGTGGGGCACCTCGCTGGGCTCCACCTACGGCCAGCTGTTCCCCTCCCATGTGCGGCGCATGGTCCTGGACAGCATCGTCGGTCCCACCATCGCCTGGTACGACCACAACATCCTCCAGGACAAGGAGCATGAGCGGCGCTTCCGCGCCTTCGCGGAGTGGACCGCCAAAGCCGACTCGGTCTACCACCTCGGCACCGACGCGGACGCCGTGATCAAGAAGTACTACGCCATGGAGGACGCGCTGCGCACCGCCCCGGTGTCCGCCGCGCCCGCCCCGGGCAAGATCGGGCCGGCCGAGTTCGAGGACACCTTCTACGGCGGCGGCTACAACTTCCTGCGCTGGCCCCGGATGGCCACGGTGCTCTCGGGCTACCTCACCCGGCACGACACCCGGCCGCTCACCACCGCCTACAACCGGTACGCCGCGCCGGGCGCCGACGACGGGGCCTTCCCGAACTACAACGCCACGCAGTGCACGGAGAGCGCCTGGCCCCGGGACTGGGAGTTCTGGAAGAAGGACCAGGCCAAGGTCAACGCGGTCGCGCCGTTCTACACGTACAACAACATGTGGTACAACGCCGCCTGCATGTTCTGGCCCTACCAAGGCGGCCCGGGCCGACTGAAGATCACCGGCAAGGGCCTTCCGCCGGTGCTGCTGTTCCAGGCGACCGAGGACGCGGCCACGCCGTATGCCGGAGGGGTCGCGATGCGCAAGGCGCTGCCCGGCTCCAAGCTGGTCGTCCAGAACGGCGGCAGCTTCCACGAGGTCCTCTTCCACGGCAACGCCTGCCTGGACGACACCTTCGTCGACTACCTGCGCGACGGAACCCTGCCCGGCGGCAAGGGACTCATCGCCAAGACCTGCGCCCCCGAGGCCGACCCGGCACCGACGTACGTCGAGCCCACGCCGGCCGCGAAGGCCTCCGTGGCCACGATCCCGCCCACGGATCCGGAGGCCGTCCACGGGCGCTTCTGACCACCCGTCAGGGTAGAAGTCCGACGGGGGACCCGACTACCGATGCGTGCTCCCGGGAGATACCCGGGAGCACGCGCGGGCCCAGGCGGTGCCGAGCGGGTTGAGGAGGGTGCAGCGCCGGCCGCCGTCGGCGTCCCGGCGGGCGATGTTGGCGGTGGTGCCGGTCGGGGCGATCCGTTCGCCGCCGGGGCCGTCGACCTCCATGGTCCAGTCGGTGACCAGGAGGGCGGTTTCCGCACCGACGAGCGTATGCCGCTGAACGTTCGTCAGCCTGCCGCGGGCGGCGACGGTTCCGCCGATCTCCGCACGCAGCGCCTCGGTGCCGACGATGTGCTCGCCGGCCACCGTACGCATACCCGCACCCGGGGCGGGCCAGCACACCGTCGACGTCGCGAGCGGAGCAGACCCGTGACGCGCGAGTGCCCGTCGGCATCGAGGCCGAGGACGAGCTGACCGGCGCGTTGCTGCGCCAACTCCTCGGTGCGCTGCTCATCCGCATGGCGCGCCTTCCCGCCCCGGCCGGACGGCCCGTCCCCGCCGCGCCCGGCGCCGAGGTCCACCTCGCCTTCCGGCGCGAGTTGGAGCACTCCTCGCCACCACCCGCTCCGTCGAGGACTACGCCGCGCGCCTCGGCTACTCGCCCCGGACCCTGACGCGCGCATGCCTGGCGGCCACCGGCCGCAGCGCCAAGCAGCTCGCCGACGCCCGCGTCGCCCTGCAGGCGCAGCGGCTGCTCGCCCACACCGACCTGCCCGTGGCGGCGATCGGCCGCGCGCTCGGCTTCACCGAGGCCACCAACTTCGGCAAGTTCTTCGCCCGCGAGACCGGCCGCACCCCGGGCGAATTCCGCCGCGCCCAGCGGTGATCCGAGCGGCCGTTACCGAACGCGCCCCGGAGTCACGGCAGTTCGCGCCGGGTCGGCCGCGTCGATGAGCTGGCGGAGCGCCCCGAAGAAGACCTCGTGGTCGACCACGGCGGGCAGGATGGCGGCAAGGTGCCCGGTCACCACCGGGAATTCGGCGGGGTCCAGCGCGGCCAGTGCGGTGCGGGTGACGGCCTGGGCGGCGCCGGGGTCGCGGTGGTCGACGAAGCTCGCGCTGCCCAGGGTGAGCAGGTACATCCGCCGGTAGCAGGTGATCGCCTCCTGGGGCGTCATCCCGGCCGCGAGGGAATCGGCGAGTTGCGGCTCGACCAGGCGCTTGAGGAGCTGGGGGCCGAGCCAGGGGCGGGCGCCGCGCAGGGCGACCAGGCCCGGATGGGCGGCCAGCAGTTCGTACAGGCGCCGGAAGCGGGCCTCGGTGGCGTCGGTCCAGGCGGTGCCGGGCGCGATGTCGGGCAGGGATGCCGCGAGGTGGTCCACGCACAGGTCGAGGAGCCCGGCCAGGTCCGTGCAGCGGCGCTGGAGCGTGGCGTGGGCGATGCCGAGCCGGGCGGCCAGGGTCCGGAAGCTCAGGGCAGCGGTGCCTTCCTGGTCCACGATGAGCAGGGCTGTCTCGGCGATGCGCTCGGGGGTCGCGAGGTCGAGGGATGCGGATTGCCTGGGCATGTGAGCCAGCGTACGGTACACCGTATCGAACCTCACCCTCACCGCCCGGGGCCACGCCTCGTCCTGAGCGCCCTTTCCGCATGGGAGTCTGCGACATGCACCAGCTCACGTACGGCGACGTCAAGGCGGCCGCCGACCGCATCGCCGGACGTGTCCGGCCCGTCGTCCTCGCCCCGGCCGATCCCGGGGAGGTCCGCGCCGCCCGTCGCGGCCTCCTCGACGACCGCCCCGAAGAGGCCTCCAAGGTGTGGCTGGCGCTGGAGTTCATGCAGCACACCGGCTCGTTCAAGGCCCGTGGGGCGCGGAACTTCCTCCAGGCCCACCGCGAGGCCGGGACCCTCCCGGACGCCGGGGTGACGATCGCCTCCGGCGGGAACGCCGGGCTCGCCTGCGCCTGGGCCGCCCAGCAGCAGGGCGTCACCGCCACCGTCTTCCTGCCCACCACCGCGCCCGCCGTCAAGGTCGCCAGGCTGCGCGGCTTCGGCGCCGACGTCCGGCTGGTCGGCGCCGAGTACGCGGACGCCCTGGCCGCGTGCGGGGACTTCGCCGCCACGACCGGCGCGCTCGCCTCTCACGCGTACGACCACCCGCTCATCGCCGCCGGGGCGGGCACCCTGCTGGAGGAGATCCTCCAGCAGGTCCCCGACCTGGACACCGTGGTGGTCGCGGTGGGCGGCGGGGGCCTGTTCGCGGGCGTCGCCACCGCCGCCCGGCACCACGGCGTACGCGTCGTCGCGGTCGAGCCGGAGAACTGCCGGGCGCTGAACGCCGCGATCGGGGCCGGTCGTCCGGTCGACGTCAAGGTCGACTCGATCGCTGCGGACGCCCTCGGCGCGCGCCGCGCCTCGGCGATGGCCCTGTACGCCGCCCAGCAGGCCGATGTGCACTCCGTACTCGTACCCGACAGCGAGATCGTCCGCGCCCGGCAGGCCCTGTGGGACCACCGTCGCATCGCCGTGGAGCACGCCGCCGCGACCGCGCTCGCGGCCCTCACCACGCCGCAGCACCACGCATCCGGCCGGGACCTGGCCGCCACGGCGGGCTTCGGCTACCGGCCCGGCGACGGCGAGAAGGTCGCCGTCGTCCTCTGCGGCGCCAACACCGACCCGGGCGACCTCGCCCACCAGGTGGACCAGGGCTGATCAGCAGGGGGCGAGGCGTGGGTCGCGCCTCCTCACTCCTCCTCGTCCAGCGCGAAGGATCCGTACTCGGGCTTTCCCGAGCGCTCGTAGACGCAGTACTGCACGCCGGCGCCGGTGGTGCGGGAGCCCTTGAGCGTCCAGGCGGACGGGGAGGCGCCCTCGCTGAAGAGCCGCTTGCCGGTGCCGAGGATCACGGGGTTGACGAGGAGCCGGTACTCGTCGACGGGGTCGTGCCGCTGCAGGGTGCGGATGGCCGCTGCTGCCCTGCGTCATGATCACGCCGTCCAGCTGTTCCTTGAGCTGGGCCACGGATTCGGCGGCATCGCCCGTCAGCAGGTGGGAGTTGTCCCATTCCAGACTGCGCGTGGTGCGTGAGGCCAGGAGGAAGCGAAGAGGTCGTACGTCCTGCGGCCGAGCAGAAGATGGTCGGCGGTCCGCTCGAAGATGTCGCTCATGAGGTTCACGAAGTCGCCGTCGACGTACGGGACCTGCCGGACGCCGTGCTCGAAGCCTTCGCCGACGTCCTCGCCCGGACCGCCCAGGGCCTGCATGAGGCCGTCCAGCGTGACGAACGCGGTGACGATGAGCGTGCTCATGACGCCGCCTTTCGCGTGCGGAGTCCGTCCGTTTCCCGGTTGGTTCCCGGACCCGCGCAAACTCATCGCCCCATGCACGTCACCCGTCGGCGGCGTTCACAGATGCTGAGGCTGCTGCCCCCGCTGTTCGTCGTGCTGGGCCAGAACCCCGAGCAGGGTCGCCACGGTCAGGCCGGCCTCGGCCGGGTGCCGCAGAGGGGTGCCCGGTTCGATGCGATACGTATTGGAACGGCCCTGCCGAGTGTGGGAGAGATATCCGGATTCCTCCAGATCGGAGATAATTCTCTGGACGGCCCGCTCGGTGAGTCGGCAGTGCGCGGCGATGTCGCGTATGCGGACGGAAGGATCGTCGGCAATCGCGGCCAGCACGCGGGCGTGGTTGGTCAAGAACGTCCAGCCCGCATGTGGTTCAGGTACGGCACCCATCCCCTCAGGATATGACGCACCTTTCGCGCATACAAACAGGCGAAATACTTTTCATGTATCCCTTGACGTATCAGGGACGGAGGCGGAACCTGAAGGAAGCCAAGCAGGGCACCGGTGGATGCCTGGGGAGCCAATGCCATGCCAGAGCATGCAATACCCGCGCAGGTCACTCGCGGGTGCACCACCTACGCGGCACCGGCATACTCGCCGAGCGGCCGGCCACTGCCGCGCCTTGAGATCGAGGTCCGGCCGGCAGGCTACCGCCAGCTGGTCGCGGTCACCGGCGAGATCGACATCGACGCCGACCACCTCCTGCACAGCACGCTGCGTGCGGCTCTCGACCACTCGCGCCACGGTGTCGACGTCGACCTGAGCAAGGTCGACTTCTGCGACTGCTCCGGCCTCAACATCCTGCTGCGCATCCGTCAACGCGCACTCCAGGACGGCAAGACGCTCTGCGTCCACGCCCCGAGCAGCGCCGTACACAGACTGCTGACCGTCACCCGCACACTGTCGCTGCTCGCCCCATCGGACGGCCACCGCACGGCCATTGCCGCCCAGGACCCGGATGCCGTCCAATAGCGCGACGACGAGCGCGGCCGGCCTTCGTCAGCCGCAGCGCTCCGCGTGCAGTTCCGAACGGATGAGCTCCAGGAGGCGGCCGGTCCAGTTCCGGCCGCGGCCGGAACGGTCGCCCCAGAAGTCGGAGTCGGAGTCGTCGTAGACGAGGGTCGCGTCGTCGGTGGACAGGAGCACTTCGGCCAGAGCCGGGTGCTGGGTGTACTTGGCCCGCAGCAGACGGGTCATCACGGCCGGCCGGACCTGCTCCCAGCCGTCGCGCCGGCCGGCGTCGGCGGCGAGCTTCCTCGCCGCGAACGAGCTGTCCGCTTCCATGATCGCGGCGCGGGCGGCGGGGTCGGCGGTCGAGAGGGCCCAGTACGCGTGCGCGACGGAGAGGTAGGTGGTGCCGTCGACGTCGACCGGTGCCGGATAGTCGTTGCGCAGGGCCTTCGTGCCCGGATCGTCGGACGGCTTCAGCGGATAGCTCTGGTAGAGGTGGATCGCGGGGGCGACGGACGTCGCGGGTCCGTCCGCCGGGACCCGCGAGGGCCGTTCGGCGCTCCACTTCGCCCGTTCCTCGAAGTAGGCGACCGCCTCGTCGTACTCCTCCCGTGTGATCGCGTCGTCCGGCCAGTCCTGCGTGTACCCGCCCGGCCCGAGCACCAGCACCTGCAGCGGCACGTCCCTGCGGTCCATGTCGCCGAGCGCGTAGTGGCGCTGCGTTTCCGGGATGGCGAGGTAGGCGGCGCGGGCGGCGGCCCGCCGCTCGTCGGTGCGGTCGGCGAGGAAGGCGTCAACGGCGGCCAGACAGCGATCCGTTGAATCCGGCCGCCCGTTGAGCTGCTCGATGGTGTCGCGCACCTCGGCGAGCAACAGCTCAGGGGTGAGCCAGGTGTACGGCTCGCTGAACCTCCAGGAGGCCAGCTCATGGCCGGACGCCCGGGCGCCATCCGGGAGTTCGGTGGCGACCCAGCCGCAGCGCAGCTTCTCCTCGAACTCCTTGAGCGTGACCAGGCCCCAGCAGTCGATGAGACCGTCGGCGTAGATGAACAAGTCGGTGAGGTGGTAGTCACCGTTGCGGATGAATGCGTGCCGCCAGGTTCCGGGTACTCGTATGCCGTCCGCCATGCGGTAGGTGCGTGCTTTGCCGATCATCGCGACATTGTGGCGGAAGCGTCGGCCCCATGACACCGTGTTTCGGCCCGGCCGAGCCTGCCGGGGCCCCGGCCCGAGGGGGTCGGGGCGACGTACGCCGTCACAGTCCCAGGCAGGTGAGGTCGACCGCGTCGGACATCGCACGAGCACCCTCGTCGTTGAGGTGGAGGTGGTCTCCGCTGTCGAGATCGGGGCGGATGAAGTCCGGTGCGTCCGGGTCCTGGACCGCGGCCGCGATGTCGACGACCGCGTCGAAGACGGTCGCCGTGCGGATCCAGTCGTTGACCTGACGGCGGATCACCCGGCCCTCGGGACTGTCGATCCCGGGGTAGATCGTGCCCGCGTACGGGCCCATGGTCATGCCGATGGTGGTCAGCCCCGCGGTGCGGGCCTTCGCGGCGAGCGCGGTGTAGCCCGCGATCAGGTCCTCGGCGGTGGCCGGGGGCTCGCCGGTCATACCCGGCAGCCCGAGGTCGTTGAGGCCGAAGTGGAAGAGCACGTGGGTGGCGCCGGGCACGCCGAGGACGTCGCGGTCGAAGCGGGCCAGGCCGTGCGGGCCGACCTCGTCGGTCAGCAGCCGGTTGCCGCCGATGCCCTGGTTGACCACCCAGCCCCGGCCGATCCGGCGGTTGAGGTGGTTGGGGAAGCGGTGGTTGGTGCCCGTCGAGGTGCCCGTTCCCTCGAACCAGGAGTCGCCGAACGCGACGGCGATCGCGGTGCCCCGAGGGGCCAGGACGTCGACACCGGTGACGTAGAAGCGGCTGTCCACTTCCTCGGCGCCGTCCAGCACGGCCGCCGAGACATGGTCGCCGGACACCACGTAGGCATTCTGCGACGCGGTGTGGGCGAACGTCGCCGGCCCGGTGTCCTCGGGCAGGTACAGACTCAGTACGAGGTCGGTGCCTGCGCTCACCGCCAGGTCGACGGGGTCGCTCTGGACCACCTCACCGACCGGGACGGCCACCTCGGCCGCACCGCCGAAGCGCAGCACTGTGTCGGTCCCGGGCAGGAGGGCGGTTTCGGCGGCGGCATCGGCGGTGTCACCGCGCTCGGCTCGGAGCGCGACCCGAGCGGCGGCTATGACCAGCGGCTCCTTCCCGTACTCGTTGCTGAGCTGGACCCGTACGGCCTCGCCGCCGCCGTCGAGGTGCAGGATCTGACGCAGCGTCTGGTCGCGGAAGCCACGGGACGGCTTGATCTGGATGGTCTCGTACGGGCTGAGCACCGCGGAACGGAAGCCTGCGACCCAAGCAGTCGTGGTCATGGTGACGAACTCCTCTGCACGGTAAGGACGGGGAACCGGCGGTGCTGAGCCCCCGCCGGCGATGCACTGAACCATACAGTACAGTTCACATGTACTCAACGGTTCAGTTGAACTGAACTCAACGGGCCGGTTCAGTACTGTCTAGACTGCGGTGCAAGGCGACAGAAGGAGACGGCGAGAGTGCGCGCAAGCGAACGGGCCCCCAAGCGGATCCCCTCGGGCGACCGGGCGGCGGCCAAACGCAAGGCGATCGTGCGGGCAGCCACCGACGCGTTCCTGCGGGACGGCTACGGCGTGGGCATGGACACCATCGCCGCCGAAGCGGGCGTCGCGAAGGTCACCGTCTACAACCACTTCGGCAGCAAGGAAGCCCTCTTCACGGCGATCGTCGGCGACGTCCTCGACGCCGCGCTCGCGGAGTCGACACGGCTGATCGAGGAACGTCTCGGCTCCTCCACCGACGTACGCGCCGACCTCGTCGCGATCTGCGAGGCCTGGGTCGCCGGTCACGCCACCCCCGAGGTCCTCGCACTCCACAACGCCGTCATGGGTTCCATGCCGCAACTGCCCGACCTGGGCCGCACCTGGCAGGAGCAGGGCCCCGAACGCTTCCACCTGATCGTCCGCGCCGCGCTCACCTCGCTCGTCGACCGCGGCGAACTCGCCATCGACGACATCGAGTTGGCGGCCATCCAGCTCTCCGGCCTGGTCCTGATGCCGCACATCGCGTACGGCTCGGCCGGCGCCGCACCCGACCCCGACCTCACCCAACGGCTGATCACCGGCGGCGTGGACATGTTCCTCGCCCGCTACCGCCCCGCCCCCTGACGGAGGGCTCAGGCGAGGGCCGTGCCCCCTTCGGCACAGCCCCCGGTCATTGGGAGAGCAGTCATTCCTTCGGCGTCAGGGGCCTGGCGACCGGCGTCTGCAGTTCGGTCACCCACTCGTCGCGGTTGTCCGGGCACTCCAGGTTGATCTCCCGGGGGTAGCCGGCCGACCGGTAGCCGTTGCCGTCGATCCAGTGGGCCAGGGTCTGCGCCGTGGGCAGCACCGCGTCCATCGAGCCGCGGTGCACGATCGTCGCCGCCCGGTCGACGGGCGGAAGGTCGAGCACCCGGAAGGCGTCGTCCTGGAGGGGCGCCGCGACCTGGACGCCTGCGTGGACGATGATCCTGCCGTCACCCTCCGGGACGTCCTCGTAATAGGCGACCCCCGGCCCCGTCGGTGTGACGCCCGCCTCGCCCAGACGTCGGAACAGTTCGTCGTAGAGCGGCCCGATGACCGAGCTGATGTCCTGCGGCTCGAAGCTCGCGGCGGTCGCGGTCAGCTCCGCCACCCGGACCGCCGGAACGGTCTTGATGACAACGTCGTTCGTGGGCATGTGCCCCTCGCTCTCGATCGACCGGAGCCTCGCCTCGACCTGCACCAACCGCGCCGCCGCAGCGGCCATCGCGGCCTCCAACTCGGCTTGCCGCAGCCGCAGCATGCCGCGCAGCTCCTCGGTGCCGACCTTCCCGTCCAGGATCTCCTGGACCTGCTGAAGGGTGAACCCGAGGTCCTTGAGCGCGATGACACGGTTGAGACGGGCCAGTTGGGCGGCCGTGTAGTGGCGGTACCCGCTGACAGGGTCGACATGGGCGGGCCGCAGCAGACCGGTCGCGTCGTAGTGACGCAGCATCCGGACCGAGACGCGACCGTGCCGGGCGAAGTCTCCGATGGTGAACATGATGTCTCCGAGTTCAGCGCCTGACACGGTGTGAGGGTCAACAGACCATAGTGGTGAGGGAGGAACACCGACCGTCCCAGAGAGGCCGGTGGGGCACCGCGACCGCCGCTCCACGCCCAGGGGCGATGATGACGAGCATGACTACCTCAACCAGAAGAGCCGAGCTGTTCGCCGCAGACGGGGACGGAGACGGACCTGACCGTCGGTTCAACGGACCCGCGACCGGTGATGAGCGGCGCATGCTCCTCGGCTTCCTGGGGGATCAGCGGGCGACCCTGGAGCTGAAGTGCGCGGGCCTGGAGGCGGAGCTGTCGTCGCGGGCCGTCGAACCGTCCACGCTCTCCCTGCTCGGCCTGGTCCGGCACCTCACCGATGTGGAGCGCCGTTGGTTCCGCCGGGTGCTGGCCGGGCAGGACGCCCCGGCCCTTTACTCTTCCGGCGATGCCCCCGACGGGGACTTCGACGGCGCCGCGTCCGACGATCCGGAGACGATCGCGGACGCGTGGCAGGCCTGGCGGGCCGAGGTCGCGTACGCCGAGGACTTCGCACGCCAGGCTCCCCACCTCGACGTCGAGGGTGAGGACGCGTGGCGCGGGACGGTATCGCTGCGGTGGGTGCTCATCCACATGGTCGAGGAGTACGCCCGGCACAACGGACACGCCGACCTGCTCCGCGAGCGGATCGACGGCGCCAGGGGGCTGTGAGGCCCAGCGGTGATACCGCCGAGCCATCGACACGAGCGCGAACGCCGCGCGCATCCTTGTCACCATCGGGGGCCGTGTCCCTGGTCCCCGCCTTGCGCCGGCCGACAGCCGCTGCCGGTGTGTCGCGCCCGTGCCTCCCTACCGCCGCCCGCCGAACTGCCAGTCGTGGACCTCGATGTCGGCATACCGTTCCGGGGTGAGTACGGCGCGTGCCGTGTCCGGGTCCGTGGCCCGGACCAGTGCCGCCGTACCCACCCAGGTGGCCGCGTCGTCGGACAGCAGCGGCCCGTACGCGATCAGGTCGTCCCGGTCCGGCGGCACGACGAGGTCGGCGGGCTCCCCCGAGCCGAGGCCGAGGACCAGGTAGCGGTTGCCACCGGTCGGGCCGCCGGGGAAGTCCCACATGGTGCGCCCCAGCAGGTTGCGCCACCGTCGCACCAGTACGTCCCGGTACGCGCCTGCCTGGTAGTTGGGCTCGTCGAAGGCGAACGCGCGGGCCGCGGCCGGATCCGGCAGGTCGACGAAGTGCACGCTGCCGCTGGGCGTCTCACCGTCGTCGGCGAAGGTCGGGCCACGGGCGATCAGCTCCTTCGCGTACGCGTCCATGTAGGACCAGTGGGCTTCCAGCAGTTCCTCGCGCAGCTTGACGGAACCGGGCCGATCGCGGTGGTAGCAGAAGAACTCCATGGCCACGGAGTCTCCCCGACGTACGGCAGCATCTCAACGAGCTTTCCGCGAGGCCGCATGCCTGCGCGCGAGGGCAGCCTCTCAGCTGGAGGCCAGAACACGATCCAGCGCCGCCCGGCCTGCCGGTCCCCATGTCTGCTTTCCACCGGGCAGCCCTCGCTCCCAGGCCTGCCCGATACTGACGAGGGAGAGGCCTCGCAGCACGGCCCACCCGCGCGCCCGCCGGATCGTCGCCTCGTCCGCATCGGCGTACGTCTCGAAGAACCGCGAAGCCGAGCCCGACGGAAGAAGCAGCCACGCGGCTGCGAGGTCCGTCGCCGGGTCACCGGCGCAGAGCTCGCCGAAGTCGAAGACGCCCGTGAGCGTCCCGCCCGAGACGGCGACGTTCGCAGGATGAAGGTCCCCGTGGACCCATACCGGCGGGCCCTCCCGGTCGGGGGCCGAAACCACCTCCTCCCAGACGTCCCGGATCTCGACGGGAACGCGTGAGGCGACGGCCTGGAGCTGCTTCTCGAAAGGGTGCGTGAGCGATGTGAGCGGAACGCCACACATCGGGTTGGCCGGCGCCCCGGCGGGCGCGTCCCTGTGGAGCGCCTTCAGGAAGCCCGCCAAGGTATCGGCCGCGCGGTGGCCCTCGGTGACCGGGACACGGTCGCCCGGCTCGCCGGGAACCCATCTCGCCACGGTCCACACCTCCGGGAACAGGGCGGACGGTTCACCGAGCCGCAACGGGGTCGGAACCGGGAGCGGAAGGCCCGGAGCCAGCACGGGCAGCCACTCATGCTCCTTGCGGAGGAGTCCCGGCGCGCGTGCCGTGCGCGGCATCCGCACGGCCAACTCCTCGCCGAGCCGCCAGAGTTGATTGTCCCACCCGCCCTCCACCGGACGCAGGCTGAGCCCGGCAAGGTCCGGATGCTGCGCCTGCAGGAGGGATCGCACCAATCCCGCATCGATCTCCATGCTGTCCACGGATGAAGCTCCTGTCCCTCGTGGTGCCGACTGTCATCTCACTCCCCCATGATCGCCGGAAGCGGCCGCAAGGGTGGACACGGCGTTGTCAGTGGCTTGTTGGTGCTGGTTGCCGTGATCGCCCGGCGGCGGCAGACAGGCCCGAGGCCGCACTTGATCGGGGACAACGGGGGAACGATGTCAATCAAGCACGTACGCCGGGCAGTTGTGACCGCGGCGGCGGTCACCGCTCTGGTCCTGGCCGGCGCGACCAGCGCGTCCGCCGACGGCAACGCGACCTGGCGCCACAAGACGTCCGACGACTGCCTCTTCTACCGGGTCAACGGCGCCGGCCTGCCCTACGACGTGGGCATCGACTGGTGTGCCGCCTCGAAGGTCTGGTACGAGCAGCACAACAGTGACGACGACACCTGGCTGATGCATCCCGGCGCCAACCACGACTACTGCCTGGCGGCGTACTCCAACGATGACGTCCACGTGGAGCCCTGCACGCCGAACAACACCGGCAGCGCTGGTACGAGCGCTGGACCGGGACGCACTGGAAGCTCCAGCACCAGCAGACCGGCCGTTACCTCGACAGCAACGACTCCAGCGTCTACCTCGGCCCCGGCGGCGTGAACAACGACAACAAGTACCAGCTCTGGTACTGACCGGCTGTTCCGCCGCCCCGGCCGCCGACATATCAGCAGCCACGTACACAATTTGTCGAATCCAAGGACATCGGGGGATCAAAGAAATAAGACAAGTAAGGCAAAGTCACCCATACCGTAAGCGGACGTTGACCTTCCCCTTACCTGCCCCCTACCTCGCCTCGCCCTCCCGCCGGGCGCAGCGAATCGCGTTCACCAGCCCCGTGACAAGGTTCGCCCGCTCGGCCATCGCCTCGACCACCACGTACTCGTGGTCGGCATGGGCCCCGCCCCCGACCGCTCCCAGGCCGTCAAGCGTCGGCACACCCAGCGCGGCCGTGAAGTTGCCGTCGCTGCCACCGCCCACTGCCACACCCTCGATCCCCGGACGCAACTTCTTCGCCACCGCGAAGAGTTCGGCCGACGCCGACTCGGGCATCGGGGGTCGGCCGACGCCGCCCTCGACCGTGATCTCCGCCTCGTCGAGGTGCGGAACCAGAGCCGCGAACGCCGATTCGATACGTTCCTTCTCCTCGGCCGACTCGACCCGGACGTCGACGACGACGGTCGCCTCGGCGGGAACGACGTTGTCCAGGGTTCCCGCGGACGCGACGGTCGGGGTGACGGTCGTGCCGATCCGAGGGCGGCCGAGCGCCGCGATGTCCAGCACTTGGTGTGCCGCTTCGACGAGGGCGTTGACCCCGGCCTCGGGTTCGAGTCCGGCGTGCGACGCCCGGCCCGCGACCGAGACCCGGAACGTGCCGCAGCCCTTGCGGCCGGTCTTCAGGCCTCCGCCGTCAGCGGCGCCCTCGAAGACGAGTACGGCGCCGCATGCCAGGGCCCGTTCTTCGATGAGGGCCCGAGAGGAACGGGAGCCGACCTCCTCGTCGGCGGTCACCAGGATCTCGACGCCGGAGAGATCGTCGAGCGCCGCCAGCCCATGGATGGCCTGCACCAAACCGCCCAGCATGTCGAAGACACCCGGGCCGGTCGCCCGCCCGCCCTCGACCCGGAACGGGCGGCGGGCAAGCGTGCCGAGCGGAAACACCGTGTCATGGTGACCGAGGATCAGTACGCGGGGATCGCCACCGCCCGACCAGTGGACGTGCGGCCCGGCCGCGCTCTCGACGAGGACGGCCTTCCCGCCGAGGCGGCTCTCGATGACGGCGGCGACAGTTTTCGCCGATGCCGTCAAGGCCTCGGGATCGCGCGAGGGGGACTCGACTTCGACGAGTGTCCTGAGGTCCTCGGTCATCGCGTCAACACTCACATCGACGCTCTTGTGCGTGGTCACGCGGTCAGCGTACTTGTCTGCGCCATGACGCCGCCCCATGGCCTCGGCGCTCTTCGGGCGCGTAACGTGCCCAGGTGATCGTGATACCAGAGGTGTTCGCGCGGACCACCGTCGAGCGCGAAGGAGAACCCGGCGCGCTGTGGCTCGCCGGACTGCCCGGGATCGTGGACGGGCTGCTGGACCGCTGGGGGTGCGTGCCGGACGGCGAGGTGATGCACGGGGGTGTCGGCGTGATCGTCCCGGTGCGCCGGCCGGCGGAGGGGCCCGCCGTCCTGAAGGTGTCGTTTCCACATCCCGGCAACGTCCACGAGCCGGACGCGTTCGCCGCGTGGGGCGGGCGCGGCGCCGTCCTGCTGTACGAACGCGACGACGAACGGTTCGCGATGCTGCTGGAACGGGCGCGGACGTCGACCCTGGCGGAGGTCCAGGACAGCGATGAGGTGGTGACGGTCGCAGGGCGTCTCAATCGCCGACTGGCCGTCCCCGCACCGCCCGAGCTGCCCCGGCTGCGGGAGCAGGCCGACGCGTGGGAGGAGCAGCTGAGCAAGGACGCCGCGGAGCTGACGCACGCGCTGTCGCGCAACGTGGTGGACGCCGCGGTGGCGACGGTCCGCGAACTGGGCCGCATCCAGCCGGACACGCTCATCCACGGCGACCTCCACGCCCGCAACATCCTGCGCGCCGACCGCGAACCGTGGCTGGCCGTGGACCCCAAGGGGTATGCGGGAGACCCCGCTTACGACGGCGGCACGCTGCTCAAGACCCGCGCGCTGGCACTCCTGGCAGCGGACGACCTGCGCCAAGCCGTCCACCGCACCCTCGACGTCTTCGCCGAGGCCGCGGAACTCGACCGCGAACGCACCCGGCGATGGGCCCAGTTCCACGCCGTCCAGACCGCGTTCTGGGGCCGTCGCCACGGATTCCGCATCGCCCGCGACGGGCCCCGGCTGGACCGGTTCACCGAGTTCGCGGACCGGTTGGCGGGGTTGCTGACGGAGTGCTCGTAGGCGCTCCCGGCGCCGCGCGCCCCTACGGGGCGACCGGCAGCTGGCGCTTGTGCTCGGTGAGGCGGTAGCGGTGGACGATCGTTTCGAAGGTCCGCTCGTCCACCGGCTTGCCCTCCAGGAAGTCGTCGATGTCGTCGTACGTGACACCGAGTGCGTCCTCGTCGGCCTTGCCCGGGTCGAGGGTTTCCAGGTCGGCCGTCGGGGTCTTCCACACCAGCTCGGCGGGCGCGCCCAGGGCGTCCGCGACCGCGCGCACCCGGCGCTTGGTCAGGCCGGTCAGCGGGACCAGGTCGGCGGCGCCGTCGCCGAACTTGGTGAAGAACCCGGACACCGCCTCGGCGGCGTGGTCCGTGCCGACGACCAGACCGTTGTGCGCGCCGGCCACCGCGTACTGGGCGATCATGCGCTGGCGCGCCTTGATGTTGCCGTGCACGAAGTCCTGGTGGTGGGCGTCGCGGAAGCTCACCTCGGCGGCGAGCGCGGCCTCAAGGGCGGCGTCGCTCGCGGGCTTGATGTCCACGGTCAGCACCTGGTCGGCCTGGATGAAGGAGAGCGCGAGCTGGGCGTCGTGCTCGTCGGCCTGGACCCCGTACGGCAGCCGCATCGCGTGGAACCGCGCCTCGTGCCCGGCGGCCCGGGCCCGCTCGACGGCGAGCTGGCACAGACGGCCGGTGGTGGTGGAGTCGACGCCGCCGCTGATGCCGAGCACGAGGGAGCGCAGGCCGGTGGAGGTCAGCCGCTCGGCGAGGAAGGCCACCCGGCGCTCGATCTCCCGCTCGGCCTCGAAGGTCTCGGCGACCTGGAGTTCCCGGGCGATCTCCTGCTGCAGGGCGGTGGACGCCGGCTCGCTCACGTCTGCTCCTTGTTCCACTTCACGATGTGCTGGTACGCCCACCCTACCCAGGGGGTGCGCGGTGCCCGACGCGGCCGAGGCAGTCGCTCCGGCCCCCGGTCGGTCCGGCGGCCCGCCTCACTCCGGCGGTCCTCCCATCCTGATGTAGGCCCAGGCCTCTCCGGCCCGGGGCTCTCGCAGCCAGGAGACCGTTTCGAAGGCGTCCAGCCGTCCGTCGACGAGTGCCTCCTCGGAAAGCGTCACACCGAATTCGGCGGTGATCGCATTGAGGGTGTGCCGTACGGGGTCGGGGGCGGGCTCGTCCTCCGGGCCGCTGGGATCCGTACCGAAGAGGCGGAGGCAGGGTTCGAGGTACGCGGGGACTTCTCCTGTGACGGTCACCTCGTCGCCGTGGTTGGTGAGGGAATGGACGACCTGGCCGTCCTCGGCGAGCGAGAAGTGGAAGGACTCCGCTCGACCGTCGCCGTCACGGCTGGCGAACCCGTGGTCGATGACGAGAGTCAGCGCCCGGGTGCCGTGGGAGGCGGCCACGGCCGGGGAGACGAACCTGGCCGCCCGCGCGTCCAGCGCGGCTCCGGAGTAGGCGAAGGTCCAGCCGGGTCCGGCGCAGCCGGTGCGTACGACCGCCCTGCCCTCCCAGGTCTGGGCATCCGGTGAGCAATGGCGGGTGTCGGCGTCCCAGGCCCTCAGGGCCGGCAGCAGCGGCCCGCCCGCCCCCATACGCCGATGCAGTTCGTCGGGCCGCACCCCTTCCACCAGCACCAGCCGGCACCCGCGCCACGTGTGCCCGGGCACGGCCAGCCAGCCCAGGCCGTCGGTGTCCGGCGCCGCGGTCTCCGCGGACCCGGTCTGCGGAGAGGGCGCCGCGGCGCCACGCGGCGTGGCCAGCAGCGCACGCCCCCGTTCCGGCGTGAGCAGCGGGCCCAGAACGGAGTCGGCCAGCAGGCCCACCGGCGCGATGTGGTCGGGGGTCAGTGGCATCCATGAGGGAGCGGCCTCCAGCAGAGCCAGCCATGCCGCCTCGGGCCGGGCACGCCGGGCCAGCTCGCGGGCCACCCGGACGGCTTCGCCGAACGCTCCGGACGCCTCGTATGCGAACGTGCCCTGCCGTATTCCCTCCAGCACGCCCGCCACCGTCTCGCGGTCCTCCTCGGGATACCGGCCGAGGAACCACTCGTCGTGGCCGCGTCCCGAGCGGACCTCCTCCGCGCAGCTCAGGGGCATCACTTCGCGGGCGACGTACGGGTCGTGCAGCGCGGCACCCTCCCGCTCGGCGCTGTCACCGGCGCCCGACAGCACCCGTATCTGCGCCAACAGACGCCCGGCTCGGGGGCGCCCACACGCCACCGCCTCGGCCAGCGCTTCGGCCGCCGCCTCGTACGCACCGCTCAGCGCGTCGTCCCGCGCCCGCTCCACCCCGGTATCCAGGGAACGCGTCGTGTCGTTGGCGAAGCCGGGCCGGTCGACGGACATGCGGAGGAACTCCTGGTACATGTCCTCCATGAAGTGCTTGAACGACGCGTGCCGCTCGGGCGGCGCCGCGCGCCAGCCGGCGTACGTGTAGACGGCCCACTCGCCGCGTTCGTCCACGTCGTCCGGATCCAGCAGTACGTCCACCATGTCGGACTCCACCGCCAGCTGGAGGGACCGCGCCCACACTCCGGCTTCCCGGACCTCCTCGTCGTCCGCGTCCTCACCAAGGGCTTCCAGCCAGACCTCGCCCATGTCGTGGGGGTCTCCGCACCAGTTGATGTGCTCGGTCCCGGCCAGCAGATACACGAAGTGCCCCGCATACCGCCAGCCGTCGGTGACCTGGAGGAACGACCGCAGCGACGGTGGCAGCGGACGCCCTATCCGCTGCTCCAGCGCGGCGAGGCGCTCTTCATCGGCGGGCTCGAACCCCAGCCAGCGCGCCGCGTGGGCATCCCGGTCACCGTCCCGTGCCTGTTGCTCCGCGTCGTACGCATCGGCCCACTCCGCGCTCCAGCGCTCAAGGAACGGCCGCCATTCGTATCGCCTCATGCCCCGATGGTGACACCCGCCACTGACAACTCCCGCGGAATCAGGGCGCGTACGGCATTTCCCCTGGCCAGCGGCCGGATGCGGGGGATCGTTCGCGGCGGGCGGCCCGCGCACCACCGGCAAAGACTGACCCGGCCGCGAACCCCTCGGCGCGCGAAGGCCCTTACGCGCCGACGCGCCTCCAGCTCCCCCGAGCCGCGAGAGCGAGCAGGGCGCTGGTGACGAGGTCGCCGACGCGGCTCGCCTTGTCGGCGTCCTTCACCGCGTTGATGAATCCGCCCAGCGCGAGCGCGGTGAGCAGGAGGGCGAAGAGGACCCAGAAGAGTTTCACGACGCCTCCATGGCGACTCCGGAATGCCGACAAGAGCCGACGAGAGCGGCCAACATAGCTGCGGCGTAAAGGGGTTGCCCGGGGAACGCCGCAAGGATGCCCCGTCCGGGTGACCTACCTCATCAGGACGGATGAGTTGCCCGGGACACAGGGGACGACACCCTCCATGGCAGCCACTGCCCGCACCCCCTCCCACGCTCCCCGACGCGAGAGATCTTGTGCCGGGCAACCCCGCATCCGTAAGTTGTCCCGATGGGCATTTTCGACAGACTGACCGGCACCCGTTACCCCGACGCCGGTGTCGCGGCACGTTCGGCCGCGGAGGTCCGGGCCGCGCTGCTCGCGGTCAACGGCCCGGGCGTGCCGTTCGTCGTGCGCAACGGTGCCCCTTCCGAGCGTGCCGACCTGGTGGCGGTGTGGCGGGTCCGGGAGCTGGGCATCACCGTGCGGACCCGGATGCGGCTGGTCCCGGCGCAGCGCGAAGTGCGGGCGATCGACGAGCAGTGGGACGCGCAGACGCGCGAGTACTCGCGCGGACAGGTGACCAGCGTCGCCCGTGACTGGACGATCGAGCGCGGGGCCGACGGCCGTCTGCAGAAGACGGAGGGGGCGCGCTTCGACTTCGCGGAGATGAGGAACCCCTTGCGGGGTGCGGTCCTGGACGCGGGGTGGACGTGGCGCGGAGTCGTCTTCCGGATCTGAACCGCCTGCGGGAACCGTCCGGCCACGGCGGGCGTGCGGCGCGGGCACCGAGGGCAGGCCGCGGTGGGCACACGCGAAAAGGGGGCGGGGCATGGCGGTGGACGTGCGGGAAGGGGAACTGGCGGGGCTGCGCCGGCTCGCGCTGAGCGGGGCTCGCCGGGAGGTGTTCGCCGCGCTCGGGGCGGCCGCGCGGGACAGTGTGCGGGCCGTGGTGGAGCCGTCCGCCGACGACGCCGACCTGCGGAAGTGGCTGTGGAGCGCCGCGGGCAAGGAGCGGTACGGGCGGCTCGTGGAGGCCACGCGCCGTAGCTGCGGGCCGCAGTGGGCGGAGCTGGCGGCGCTGGCCGGGGGCAGCGGTGTGGGCTTCGAGGAACTGCTGGTGACGAACCTGCGCGGGGATCTCGGGGTGGAGGACGGCACCGGCTGCAGCGATCTGGGGTACCACCGCTCGCCGCGGTCTTTCGTCGCGCACAACGAGGACGGTTTCCCTGCGGCCGTCGGCCATCTGACGCTGGTCACGCTGGCCCTCGACGGGCAGGCCCCGGTGACCGCCCTGTGGTATCCGGGGTTTCTCACCGCGAACGCGTTCACCGCCACCGGCCACGGGCTGGTCTGGGGCGTCAACCACATCCCCGTCGTACGGCCCGAACCCACCGGCGCGGGACGGCACTTCGTCGCCCGCGCCCTGCAGGAGGCGCCGACCCTGGACGCGGCGCTGGCACATCTGCGCGCCCGCCCCACGGCCGGGGGCTACACGTACACCATCGGGGAACGCGCGAGCGGCCGTGTGGTCGTGGTGGAGGCCGTCGCCGGGCGGGTGGCGGTACGCGAGGCAGGGCCGGACGGGGCCCTGCTCTGGCACACCAACCATCTGCGCCACCTGCCCGACCCCGCCGACTCCCCCACGCTCCTCGGTGACGGCCCGGCAGCCCGTACCCACACCGCCCGCTACGAGGAGAGCCTGGCCCGCGGCCGGGCGCTGGCAGCCCTCCGACCGCCCGAGACCCCCACCACCGACTGGTTCATGGAGGCACTCACCTCCGCCGCCCCGCCCCTCGGCGTCCACCGCACCGCGGCGGGTACCGATCCCCTCACCACCCTGTGCACCCTGGTCGCCGACCTGTCCGAGGGCACCGTCACACTGCGCGGCCGGGACGGGCGGAGCGCGCGGCTCCCGCTGCCGGTCTTCAGCGGTCGAGGGTGACGACCATCTTGCCGAGGGCCGCTCCGGCCTCCATGACCCGGTGGGCCTCCACGATCTCGTCGAACCGGAAGACCCGGACAGGGCGGGCCCTCAGGACACCGGCGTCCACCTTGGCGTATATCTCGTCCAACGGCACGTCGCCGAGCGGGAATTGGGTGCTGCCCAGCACGAAAGCGCTGCCGAAGAAGCTGAGCCGGACCCCGCTGGGGAGATCGGCGATCGGGTCGAAGTCCCGTACCGGCTCGAAGCCGCCCAGGAAGCCGAGCTGGCACACGCGGCCGCGGGGCCGGACCAGAGCCAGCGAGTCGCGCAGGGCGCTGTTGCCGACGACATCGAACACCGCGTCGACACCGAGGCCCCGCTCCCCGACCTGGGCGGCGATCGCACCGTCGTCGATGAGTACGTCGTACGCTCCCAGCGCCTTCAACAGCGGTGCGTGCGCGGGGTTCCGGGTCGTCGCGAGCACCGTGGCACCGTGGTCGACCGCGAGGTTGACGGCGGCCTGGCCCAGCGAGGAGGTCGCTCCCCGCACCAGCACCGTTTCGCCCGGCCGCAGGTCCAGATTGCCGAACAGGCCGCTCCACGCCGTCG
The DNA here is from genome assembly GCF_042737755.1 of Streptomyces sp. NPDC059994. Taxonomy (NCBI): domain Bacteria; kingdom Bacillati; phylum Actinomycetota; class Actinomycetes; order Kitasatosporales; family Streptomycetaceae; genus Streptomyces; species Streptomyces sp. NPDC059994. Next base: position 214,479 of record NZ_JBHWUR010000001.1, on the reverse strand, counting down.
CGTACACCTCGGGCACCGCGGCCAGCTCGGCCCAGCCCAGTGACGAGTGCACGGCCACCACGTTGGTCGCCGGTACGGTCACCAGCTCCGCGTAGCTGCCGTTGCGGGTGCGGCCCATACCGCCGAGGACCGCCACCACCTTGGTGCCGACGGGCAGTTCGCCGGACGGGGCGGCCTCGACCACCCCGGCGCACTCGATCCCGGGGACGGCCGCCACGTCTCCCCAGGCTCCGCTGCGCATATACGCCTCGGCATGGTTGAGGCCGAACGCCTTGACCCGCACCAGCACTTCACCCGGGGCGGGCACCGGATCGGGGAGCTCGACGGGGGTGAGAACCTCGGGGCCGCCGGGGGCGGATATGACGATGGCCTTCATGTGCCTCGACTCCATCCTTGAGTGGTCGTTCTGGGTGGTCGTTCTTGATGGGCATTCTTGAGCGGAATTCTTGAGTGGTCGTTCAACTACTGGTCCGCAAAAAAGGCCACCGCCGCGTACGGTGGCCCCGGTGACTCGCCGTCAGGCGAGAGCGGCGAAGGCGTTGCCGACGATCGCGCGCAGGACCGCCTCGTCGGGATTGGCCTTCCCGATGACCATCAGCCCCTGGCAGGTCGCGACCAGCAGCTTCGCACTGCCGACGGGGTCCAGCGATGCACGCACCTGGCCCCGGCGAGCCGCGTTCTCCAGCGCGTGGGTCATGCACCGTTCGAGCCGGGCCAGATGACCCCGCACGACGGCCGCCGCCGCGTCGTCCTCGGCGGCCTTCTCGATCGCGGTGTTGACCAGCAGACAGCCCTGGCGCCCCTCGGGGCTGAGCAGATCGCGCACCAGCCCCTCGAAGTAGCCGCGCACCTCGGCCACCGAGGCGTCCGGCGCCTCCAGCTCGCCCAGCTTCTCGGGGACGACCAGCCTGGAGTAGCGCTCCAGCGACTTGAGGAACAGCGTCTGCTTGCCACCCGGAAAGGCGCTGTAGAGGCTGCCGGGGTTCACGCCGGTCGCCTTCACGAGGTCCTCGATGGACGTCGCCCGGTACCCGCGCTCCCAGAAGCGGAGCATGACCTGCTTCAGGACGGCGTCGGGGTCGAACTCGCGAGGTCGGGGCATGAGGCGAACATACTTGAGTGTCCATTCAAGAACAAGCCGCAAGGGCAGGTCAAAGGGAACCTGTCGGGGATAGATCGAGCCCACCCCGGCGGCCTTCCCGTTCCTGGGCCGCAGGCGCATCCAGGACATACCGGTCTCCCTCGGCCGGCGCACACACCCCCTGGCGGAGGAGGAGCTCAACTACTTCCCCCTCCCCCACACGTGACACCGCGCTCATCCACGACCCATGGGTACCGCCACTCCGGCGGTGCCCACCGGCGCGCCGGTGCCGCAGCAGGGCCGATCGGGTGGATCGGGGTCGGTTTCACCCGGGCCGCACGCCCGCCGGACGTGACGCGGGCCTCTCATCGCGGACGATCGGCTCGGCAGACGAACGGACAATGAGAGAGGCCCGGTCATGAGAAGACCTTCCCCGCCCCGCCGGTCGACGGCGGCCCGTACGCTCGCCGCGGCGACGCTCGCCGTCGCGGGGCTGCTGCCGCTGGCGGTCACCCCGGCGCAGGCGACGCCGCCCGTCGACACCCTCACCAAGGGGGGCGACCACGACTACCCGCACCACGAGCTGAGCCCGGAGCTCCAGGCCAAGCTCGACAAGACGGTGCGGGACGTCATGAAGAAGGCGGGCATCCCCGGGGTGCAGGTCGGCCTGTGGATGCCCGGCAAGGGCAGCTACGTCCGTGCGTTCGGCGTCGCCGACAAGCACACCGGCGCACCAATGACCGACGACCTGCGGATGCGCATCGGCAGCGAGACCAAGACGTTCACCGCGACGGCGGTGCTGGAGCTCGTCGACGACGGCCTGGTCGGCCTCAACGACCCGATCTCCAAATACGTGAAGGGTGTCCCGAACGGCAACCACATCGCCGTGCGCGATCTGCTCGACATGCGCAGCGGCCTGTTCTCGTACAGTGCGGACAGCGCCTTCATCCGCGCGTTCCTCAAGAACCCCAAGCGCCCCTTCGCACCGAAGGAACTGCTCGGTTACGCGTTCAAGCACCGCAACCAGTTCCCTCCGGGATCAAAATTCCAGTACTCGAACACCAACTACATCCTGCTCGGCCTGGTGGTCGAGAAGGTGAGCGGCAAGAGCCTGCGGGACTTCATCGAGCACCGCGTGCTGCGGCCCAGCTACCTCGACCACACCCTCTTCCCGCAAGCGGCCGAGTTCCCCCGCCCGCACGCCCACGGCTACACCGACCAGACGCCGACCGGGAAGGTCGCGGACGCCACGCACTGGAACCCGAGCTGGGGCTGGGCGGCCGGTGCGATGATCTCGGACCTGCACGACCTCAAGCACTGGGCCAAGGACCTCGCCACCGGCACACTGCTCTCGCCCGCCACCCAGGCGAAGCGCCTGAAGGTCCTGCCCACCGGCATCCCCGGCGCGGGCTACGGCCTCGGCATCTTCAACGTCAACGGGTGGACGGGCCACAACGGCTCCCTGCCCGGGTACGAGAGCCTGACCATCTATCTGCCGGAGCAGAGGGCGACGCTGGTGGCGCTGCTCAATACGGACATCCTCTACAAGGGCGAGGAGCCGAGCACCGTCCTCGGCAAGGCGATCACCAGCGTCGTCACGCCGAAGCACGTCTACTACCTCCCGCCGCAGAAGTAGCCGACCGTCGTGGTGGGCGGGCCGACTGCGACACGCACGGCCCGCCACCACCCGGAGCACGGCCACATGGTCGACCTGGCCGTCCAGGACGGCCCGGATCCCACGCGGCCCCCAAACCGCCTGCCACTCAGGGACAATGGGGTGATGGGAATAGCCGTCTTCATGACCCTGCCGGGCCTGGTGCTGGTCCTCGTCGCGCTGATCTCCATCGACCAGATACGGGTCGGACTCGGCCGCACACCCAAGCGCGGCCGAGTCTCCACGACCGGCCTCGAACAACTCCACACCGTGTTCTCGGGGGGCAAGGAGAACGAGCTGAAGGAGCGCCAGAGCGCGCTCCTTCAGAAGGACGACACCGAGGACGGCGCTCCGCCCCACCACAGCACCGTCGACCTCGACGGCCGGCGCGCCGTCATCCGGCTGCCCCGCGAGCCCCAGCCCACCGGCCCACGGGCGCTCCCGGACGGTGGCGTCAGGGCAGAGTGAGCGTGCCCCACACCGCCCGGTGGTCGGAGGAGCCGGTGTCCGTTGCAACGCCGCAGCCGCTCCACGTGCCCCCGCCGAACAGGTAGTCGATCTTGATGGTGCCCGCCGTCGGCCGGTTCGGCGTCGCGGAATGCGCGTCGCACTCCTCGTACGCGGAGTACAGCGTGGACAGCACACCCGTCGACGGCGTGGCGTTCAGATCACCGCCGAGCAGCGGGCGGTAGCCGGGCAGGGATGCCGCCCGGCACAGGGTGTCCGCCTGCTGCGGCTGGTACGTACGGTCCGGGTCGTCGCAGCCGGGGCCGCCCGTGCTGAAGTGCGCGGCGCACACCTCCGCCGCCCAGGAGGCCACCGTGGCGCACAGCGCGGTGCGCTGCTCGACACCGGGCGGGGAGGGCAACTCGTACGCCCGGTACCAGGTGTTCTCCTCGGGCACGGCCAGCGCCACGCCGTACGCTCCCCGGTCCGCTCCCGACCGGTCGGGCCGGCAGTTCTTCCGCGCCTTGATGTCCGTTCCGGGCACCAGGTACTGCACCGGCGCGAACCGCACGTCCCAGCCGCCGCCGAGCTGCGTCTCCAGCGCCTGCTCCACGGGCTTGGCGAACTTCTCGCAGAACTCTTCGAGCAGGATCACATCAGGGGTTCCGGCGGCCTTCGCGCGTGCCACGATCTGGTCCGCCAGCGGGCCCGCCGTCGTGTGGGAGAAGCCGCAGTTCTTGTTGTTGTCGGCGCACACGTTCCAGGTCAGCGCCTTGACGGCGCGCGGGGACGCGGACGGCGGCGGGGTCGGGTCGGCCGGTGCGGCCACGGGCACCAGGCGGAAGCGTTCCCATGAACCCACCGCCGTGGCGCGGGCCTGGAGCAGCCCGTCGCCGGTCGCTCCCGCGTCGGCGGACACACAGCGGTCCTGCCCGTCGTGCTGGTAGCGCAGGGCGTAGACGTCGGCGCCGGTCCGCGGCTGCGGCACGAGCTCCAGCTTCTCCCAGCCGGCGGGCGGCCCCTCGGTCCGGGCGCGCAGCTTCCCGTACCGGCCGTCGGCCCCGGCACCGAACTCCGCTGCCACATAGGCGCCGTTGGCCTGCGAGCGCAGAGCGACCGTCGCCCCCTTGGCCGCGGTCTCGGTGTGCAGGGTGAACTGCTCCGGGATTCCGGGGCTGTCCGCCCGGGCGTGCAGCTCGTCGGTGCTGGACGCCTCCACCGAGACGTACTTGCCGGTGGCGAGCGAGAGCAGCTCCCACTGCTGTCCGGCCGACTTGGAGGTGTTCGGGGGCGTCAGCGCGGCAGCCAGCAGCCGCGGTATGCGCAGACGATTTCTCATACCGCGAGGACAGGGACTCGCTGATGTGAACCTGCCAGGTGCGGGCGGGCACCTGCTCCGGGCCCTCCAACTCGGCCTTCGTGCCCGCCGGCTGGGGGTTGCTGTCCGTCCGCGCCGCGCCCTCGCGGGCTGCCTCGCGCCGGGTTCCCGTACGTGTGCGTGGGGAGGATAGTCGGAGGCCGACGGCCTGCCCCGCACAGGGCCCGGCATGTTCCTCATGGAGGTGTCCTGCTGTGACCACGACCCCCTCAAGGCCGCGCGCCGGTGTGGCTCCCGGCGGCCTGCCGCTGCTCGGCCACGCCTGGCAACTCCACGCCCGCCCGCTGGAGTTCCTGTCCTCGCTGCCGGCCCACGGGGACCTCGTACGGATCGGGATGGGGCCCTGGCCGGCCTATGTCGTCTGCCGCCCGGACGCGGCGCACCAGATGCTCACCGACTCGCGGACCTTCGACAAGGGCGGCCCGTTCTTCGACAAGGCGAGGGTGCTGTTCGGCAGCAGTCTGCCCATGGCCGGATGGCGCGAACACCGCTGGCAGCGCCGCCAGATGCAGCCCGCCTTCCAGCCCGGCCGCATCGACGGGTACGCGGTGGTGATGGGCGAGGAGGTGGACCGTATGACCACCGCCTGGAAGCCCGGTCAGCGGCTGGACGTCACCGCCGCGCTGACCACCCTGACCCTGCGCATCGTCACCCGCAGCGTGCTGGCCGCGGAGGCGGAGGACTCGGCGGTGGCCGAGGTGCTGGAGAGTCTGCACACGGTCATCGACGGCATCTACCAGCGCGTGATGCTGCCGCTGGGGCCGCTCTACCGGCTGCCCACCCCGGGCAACTTGCGCTACCGCCGCGCCTGTACGCGTCTGCACCGCGCGATCGGCGACATCATCGCCGCCCGGCGGGCCGCGCCCGGCGAGCACGACCTCGTGTCGATCCTGCTCAGCGCCCACGACGACGACACGGGCGAGCCCATGTCCGACGGGGACATCCGCGACCAGCTGATGGTGATGATCGGCGCCGGTTTCGAAACCACCGCCAACACCCTCGCCTTCGCACTGTGGTTGATCAGCCGGCACCCGAGGGTACGGGAACAGCTGCACGCCGAGGTGGACGCGACGCTGGCCGGGCGCACCGCCACACCCGCCGACCTCGACGGCCTGCCCTACACCCAGCGCATCATCCACGAGGTGATGCGCATGTACCCCGCGGGCTGGTTCTTCACCCGCGTCACCACGACCGACACCACCCTCGCCGGACACCCCCTCCCCAAGGGCACGGCCCTCCTCTACAGCGCCTACCTCCTGCACCACCAGCCCGACCTGTTCCCCGACCCCGAGCGTTTCGACCCCGACCGCTGGGCCGCCGACGAGACCGCCCTGCCCCGGGGCGCGCACGTGCCCTTCGGGGGCGGCAACCGCAAGTGCATCGGCGACCAGTTCGCCCTCACCGAGATGACCCTCGCCCTGGCCACCGTCTGCACCCGCTGGGACCTGACCCCCGACCCCGAGGCCACCCTCCACGTACAGGTGCGCGGCACGCTGGGACCGGGACCGCTCGACATGACGTGCACGCCCCGCAACACGCCTGCCGGTTCAGCCTGAGCGAGAATCCCGGGTCGGCCTCTCCCACAGACGGCCCAAGTGCGTGTGGAGGACGTCCTGAGCCTGCCGCGCGGTGAGATGGCCGATGAGGCCGTGTGCGGTGAGGCCGTCGGCCAGGGCGAGGAGAGCGCGGGCTTCGTGGTGCGCGTCGAGGGGCTCCACGTACTCGGCGCTCTCGTCGGCTTCCGCGACGAGGCGGGCGAACGCCTCGTGCAGGGCCGCGTAGTTCGCCTTCAGTGTGCCGGCGAGCGCCTCGCTGACCGCCGCCTGGGCGACGAAGGCGAGCCACACCCTGGCCTCGGCACGGTGTTCCTCCCGGAGCAGTGAGATCTCCGTGACCGCGTGCCCCAGGGCGGATGCGGCCGACTGGGCCGGGCTTCGGACGAGACGGGCCCGTACGCGCTCGATGATCCGCTCACCGATGACCCCGAGCGCGAACACCAGCATCTCTTCCTTGGTGCGGAAGCAGCGCTGAACCGCGCCCATCGACACCTGCGCCCGGGCGGCGACGTCGCGCAGGGTCACACCCTCCAGCCCGCGTTCGTCGGCGAGTCGGCACACGGCCTCGGCGATGAGCTGGCGTCGGCCCTCGTGGTCCACCTGCCTGGGCATGCCCGTCGCCTCCATCTGCCGTGCTCGGCGCGGCCTGTCGCGCTTCGCCCACTCTATTCGATGCGCCCGCATCGGTACTCGGGCTATTGTTCCGATGCAACCGCATCGGAACGACCATGGGGAGAGTGCGAAGCATGCAGGACGCGTTGTGGCAGAGGTCCGCGGCTGCGCAGGCGGCAGCCGTACGGAGTGGAGAGGTGTCGGCCGTCGAGCTGGTCGAGAGCCATCTGGAGCGCATCGCGGCGGTCAACCCGCAGGTGAACGCCGTCACCCAGCTCCTGGCGGAACGCGCCCGCGAGGCCGCGGAGCGGACGGACCGCGGGCGGGCCGCGGGGGACGTGCTGGGGCCGCTCTCGGGCGTGCCCTTCACGGTGAAGGAGAGCACCCCGATCGAAGGTGTGCCGACCACGTTCGGCGTGAAGCGCTTCCGCGATCTGGTCGCGGCGGCCGACGCGCCCCCGGTGGCCCGGCTGCGCGCCGCCGGTGCCATCCCGATCGGGCACAGCAACATACCCACCTTGATCCTGGCCGGAATGCACACCCGCAGCGAGCTGTTCGGTGACACGGTCAACCCATGGGACCGGGGCCGGACGCCCGGTGGCAGCAGCGGCGGCGACGCGGTGGCCGTCGCCACGGGTATGGCGGCGCTCGGCCTCGGCAACGACTCGGGCGGGTCCATCCGGATCCCGGCCCAGTTCTGCGGAGTGGCGGGGCTGAAGCCGACCCCCGGGCGCTTCCCCGCCGACCACCGCGTCCTCGGGCCGGACGACCCGGGCCCGGCCTCCCAGATGCTGGTCACCGACGGCCCGCTGGCCCGGAACGTGGCCGATCTGCGCCTGGCCTACGAGGTGCTGGCCGGGACCGATCCGCGCGACCCGCGGGCGGTTCCGGTGCCCGCGTACGGCGACCCGCTGCCGGGAAAGGTGAAGGTGGCCGTCGTGACGGACCCGGGCGGCCACGGCGTCCATCCGACCGTCGCGGCGTCCCTCCGGGCCGCGGCCGACGCGCTCCGCGACGCCGGATACGAAGTGTGCGAGGTGCCGGACGTACCGAGGCTGGACGAGGCCCTCGAAGCGTACGGCCGGATCACCGTGACCGAGTTCGCCCCGAACTGGCCGACGGTACGCACACTCCTCGGCAAGGGCGGTGACCGCTACATCGAGATGGCGATGGAGCGGACCCCGCCGGTCACCGGTGCGGACGAGCTCATGAGGCTGATGGGCAGGTGGATGAACATCCGCCGCTCATGGGCCGAGTTCCTCGACGAGTACCCGCTCGTGCTCGGTCCGTCGTTCACCGAGCCGCCGGTCGAGCCGGGCCTGGAATCGCGCGACGGGGCGGGCCGGGACCGGGTCGCCTCGGCGATGCGCCTGTGTACGGCGACGAGCTTCGTCGGCGTACCGGCGGTGGCCGTACCGACCGGGCTGACCCACGGGCTCCCCTGCGGGGTGCAGATCATCGGGCGCCCCTTCCGCGAGGACCTGTGCCTGGACGCGGCCCAGGCGGTCGAGGACCGGCTCGGAGTGCTGACGCCGGTGGATCCGCGTGGGGACGGGTGGGGTGATGGGGCCCCGCTCGGGCAGGGCTGACAAAATCCCTCGACGCGTTCCTTGAGATCCTTCACGATCATCACATCGGCGTCGTCTGCGCCGAGGGGCGGCCAGCCGACAGGCGGCGCCCGCGAAGCACCCCGGTCGGCGGCGGGCGCCGCCAAGTCGGGTATGAGCACACAGGTTTTGGAGTCTCACCATTGAGTTACCAGCTCACAGCGGTAATCGCCGAGAGCGGACTTCTCACGTCCGCGGCGGCAACGCTCCCGTCTGCGCGGACTGCACCCCTGCCGCAGGGGCTCGCGCTACTGCCCATGACCGACACCCTCTTCAGCGAACTGACGAAGGAGGCCGAGGCCGGCCGCCCGGGATTCTGGCGCCTGCCCGCCGGCCTCGACCTCACCCTTGCCGAATGGTCGAAGGCCGGGCCGGTGGCGTATGCCGAATCCGAGTACTTCGCGGGGATCGGCGAAGAGAACAGCGCCGTCTGGCGGGACGGGCGTCTGGCTCTCGGCCCCCTCCACCTCCTCGAAGGCGAGCCCGTCCCCGCCGAAGGATCACCGGTCATACGGGCCCTGCGTGAGCTCGGGGTCCAGTCCGGCCGTTCGTTCGACGAGTTCACCGCGGTCGGACTTGACCGGCACCGGGACAGCGAGAGCTGGGTCCAGAACGGCCAGCAGGTCGCCTACGCCGTGGTACCGGGTGCGTAAACGCGAACCTTGGGGCGGGTGCCCTCTACGGTACGACCGCGGCGATCACCGTGGTCACGACCTTGCGGACCTCCTCCGGCTCGGGCGGGACACCCTCCCGCCCCGCGAACAGCAGGTGCCCGGTCCCGATCAGCGTGAGCGCGAGCGTGTCGACATCGGCGTCCGCCGCGACTCGGCCCAGGGTGCGTTCCGCGCTCAGGTAGGAGGCGATCATGGATGTGGCCTCCGCCAGTACGGGGATGCCTCCCGGTGTGGTCCCGCGCAGCCGGGCGCGCAACTCGTCCCGGAAGGTGACGAGCCCGACGATCGCCACCGCGACCGAACCGAACAGATCCGTCAGCGCACCGGTGAGATGGTCCGCTACGGTGCCGGTCCCGGCGGACTCGCGCAGGATGTCGGACTGGCGGCCGATCCGGCCGACCCGGTCCCGTACGAGCTCGGCGAGGAACGCGTCGAAGTCGGCGAAGTGGCGGTGCAGGACCCCCTTGGCACAGCCCGCCTCCTCGGTGACCGCCCTGCTGGTCAGCGCGTTCGGGCCGCCCCGGAGCAGGACGCGCTCGGCGGCGTCGAACAGCTGCTGGCGCGCGTCGCGCATGGCCACGCCTGTCGGCATACCCGTACCTCACTCCCTCACCGGGCCCGCCCGTTGACGAGTGGGCATGTGCCCACCATAGTGGGCGCATGCCCACTTTACCGCCGCAGCCACAGGGACCTCAGGGTTCTTCCGAAGCCGCTACCCATCAACTGCGGCAAGCAGCCGAGTCGTTCGGATCCGACGCCGTGCGTTACGACCGGGCGCGACCCCGATATCCGGACGCCCTGATGGACCGGATCACCACCCCCACCCAAGGCGCCCGCGTCCTCGACGTCGGCTGCGGGACCGGCATCGTCGCCCGGCAGTTCCGGGCGGCCGGCTGTGAAGTGCTCGGGGTCGAACCCGACGCGCGTATGGCCGATGTGGCGCGCCGGCTCGGGGTCGAGGTCGAGGTCGAGGTGGCGACGTTCGAGGCGTGGGATCCCGGCGGCCGGGAGTTCGACGCGGTCGTCGCCGGACAGGCCTGGCACTGGGTGGACCCGGCGGCGGGAGCGGCCAAGGCCTCGCGGATGCTGCGGCACGGCGGTCGGCTGGCGGCGTTCTGGAACGTATTCCAGCTCCCTCCCGAGGTGGCGGAAGCCTTCGCCGCCGTCTACCGGCGCGTGCTGCCGGACGCGCCGTTCAACCTCCAGGCGCTGACGGAGCAACCCCTGGACGCATACGAGGCGTTGTTCGCCAAGGCCGTCGACGGGATGCGCGGGGCCGGTGCGTTCAGCGAGCCGGAGCAGTGGCGCTTCGACTGGGAGTGGTCCTACAGCCGGGACGCCTGGCTGGACCAAGTGCCCACCCACGGCGCCCTCACCCGGCTCCCGCCGGACAAGCTGGCCGAGGTACTGGAGGGCATCGGGGCCGCCATCGACACGGTGGGCGGCGGTTTCACGATGCGTTACGCGACGGTGGCGGTCACCGCGACACGCGCCAAGACCGCCGTGTGACGGCGGCGGCCGAAAGCACGGCCACCCGTCCCCGAGGGGGGCGACGCTCTAGGCTTCACCGGTACCGGCCCGGCCGCCGATCCCGACGTCAGGAGCGCACACCGTGTTCGACCCCGTAGCGGAGAACCCGTACCCCGACAGCCACCGGCCCGACGACGTGCCCGCACCGCACGAGTTGCTCGCGCCGGTGCTCGGCCTCCTCGGCACCTGGCACGGCCGGGGCCAGGGCGGGTACTCCACGATCAGCGGGGACTTCAGCTACGCGCAGGAGGTCACCTTCAGCCACGACGGCCGCCCCTTCCTCCGTTACGAGGCCCGGGCCTGGCTGCTCGGCGCGGACGACACCCCACTGCGTCCCTCGGCCCGGGAGAGCGGCTGGTGGCGGCTCCAGCCCGACGGCCGGGTGGAGGCGCTGATCACCCAGCCCACCGGCATCGCGGAGATCGCGGTCGGCTACGCGGGCGAGAACACGGTCGACCTCTCCACCCACGAGGTGGCCCTCACCCCCACCGCGAAGGAGGTCGAGGCCACCCGCCGTCGCTACACCCTCACCGACGACGACACCCTCACCTTCGCCCACGACCTCGCGGCGGTCGGCCAGCCTCTCCAGCATCACCTCTCGGCACGCCTGCTGCGCAAGGCGTAGCCGCCCGATGCGGATATCGGCTCGTAAGCTGAACGGTATGGACAGAGATCCGCACGAGGTCGGCGAATGGCCTCAGGGGCGCAACCCGCACCGCCGGAAGATCGGGGTGCTCGGCTGGTCGCTGCTGATCCTGTTCCTGCTCGTGCTGTTCATCGTGGGGCCGCGCTGACGCACCGCCCCACGAAGACCGACACGGCGGCCCGCAGACCCTGGACCTGCGGCCAGTCCCAGCCGAGCTGCGGGAAGAAGCCGAGACGGTCACTGACGGCCCGGATCTCCTTGATCTTGCCTGCGGCCAGGGTGAAGATCCAGATCGCCTCGACGTCGAAGCTCCGGCCGGTCGGCTCGGGCATCCGGGGGTACGTCCCGCCATGGACACCGCGCTGAGTGACCCGGGCGACCACACGGTCCCCCTCGGCGATCAGTTCGTCGACGCGGACGGTGAGCGGGTCGAACGCGGCGAGCTGCTGACGCAGCCCCTCGAACGCGGCACCCGGCTCATCGGCCTCACCGTGGATGATCTTGTTGTGGTCCACGACGTCGTGCGCCATGAACCGAGGCAGATCCTCCAGCCGACGGCCGCTGACCGCCTCGAAGAAGCCCAGCACTGCCTTCTTGTTGTCGTCCACCACGACAGGCCCCCCACATGATCGTTTGCTGGCGGAGGTGAGCCTGGACGCAGGACCGGCTCCCCCGCCAACTCCCGTCGGCGGGGCCGGCCCCCGGCCCACTTCCTCCCGCAATCGGTCAGTTGTGCCCGAACTTCCGTGGCTGCTTGTGGGAGACCTCCTGCGGGGCCGGACGCGCCATGTCCTGCGCTGCGGGCGACCTCGTCGGCTCCCTGACTTCCGCCGCCGTCGCACTGCGCTCATGGCCGCCGGTGCGGGCGCCGCGGTTCTGCCGGGTCTGTTTCTTGCCCACGACGATGCCTCCTTCAAGGGATCCCGGAGGATGGGATGGACGACACCAGGCTCGCACATACGTACGAAGATCGCATTTCGGGCAATCAGGGCCCGGTCGGACCTCGTACACCGCGCCCTTTCACCAGCGCACCGCGCTCGGTCCGCCGATGCTGTATCCGGTGCCCAGCCACTCGAAGAGGGGCCCCACGGACGGGTCGCTGCGCACTCCCTGTGCTGCCCGCGGGTCTCCCGACAGGAACTCGGCCGCCAGGCGCTCCGCCTGCACGGCGGGATCCTCGCCGGTCACCGGCCTGAACGCCCCGAACGCCCCGGCGGAGCACATACTGCCGTCCGCTCTCCGCTCGTAGTGCGTGAACAAGAGGCGAACGCGTTCGGGATCCCCCAGTTCCGCCCAGACACGGTCGAGCTCGCACGACCGGGACGAGAGCCATTCGGGCCGGGACCGCAGCCGCTCGCCCAGCAGCCGGGCGACGGTCATCGCCGGCCACTCCCAGCTGAAGTCCCTGGACGCCCGCTCCACCTCGGCGTCGTACTGCGCGGCGTCGAACCGGTACTCACCGAAGGCGGGGAAATCCTCGGTGGCCGCCCGCCAGTCCCACACCACCGTCCCGCCTTCACGCCACATCGCGACGTCGAGGGCGGAGTGGCAGTCGCACGCCATGTACGCCATCTCCACGAGGTGCGGCTCCTCACCCACCCACAAGGGCCCGCCGGGCGCCAGCCAGGTGCGGGGCTCGCCGCACACCGCACCCGTGAGCTCGTACGGGTACGCCGACCGCCCCTCGATGAAGTCGGCCCCGTCGATCAGCGGACGGAATTCAAAGGTCCCGTAGCGGTCGTACAGGTCGTCGGGCACGGTGACGCCGACGCCGAAGACATGGATGCGTTCAGTCATCCCCCCACAGTCAGGCACCTGCTGATCGCTTGTCACACCATTTCGGACTGCCTACAGGCGGAAAGCCACTGGAGCCACCCGGACCCGACCTGCGAGGATCACTTTCGCGCCATGGCCGCTGCGCCACGGGCGCTGCTTCCAACCATGTGGAGGGTGACGATGTACGCGATATCGCTGGGCGACGACGGCGCTGAGCTGCGCCCGGTCGAGCCGTGGCAGGCAGAGGAGTTCCTCGCTCACGTGGACCGGGGGCGGGAGTTCATCGGGCAGTACAACGGACTGCCCGACGTCGTCACCGACGTGGAGTCGAGCCGGGCGTTCCTCCAGGCGTACGCGGAGAAGGCCGCGGCCGACTCCGGGCGGCTCTACGGCATCTGGACGGGCGGCACGCTGGTCGGCGCGGTCCTGCTGCGGAAGCTGGACACCGCCCAGGGCACCGCCGAGGCGGGTTGCTGGCTGGAGCCGTCGGCGGTGGGCAGGGGACTCGTGACCCGGGCGGTACGCGTGATCATCGACTGGGCCGTCGAGGAGCGTGGAGTCCACCGCGTCGAGTGGTGGGTCTCCACCGAGAACGAGCCGAGCATCGCCGTGGCCCGGCGGCTCGGAATGACCAAGGACGGCGTGCTGCGCGAGAGCTATCTGTACCGGGGCAAGCGGCACGACGAGGAGATCTGGTCGGTGCTCGCGCCGGACTGGCGGGCGGCCGGGCACGCAGGCTAACTGAGCGGCATTATCAGG
>NZ_JBHWUR010000001.1:183098-200749 GCF_042737755.1 Streptomyces sp. NPDC059994 | reverse complement strand
CCGTTTTTCTGGGTGGGGCGCCCGCGCCGGTGGGGGGGGGGCCGGGCCCGGCGGCATACGGGCGGGTATATTTCTGGTGTGTGGGGCCCGGGGGGCCCCCCCCCCCCGGCCCCCCGGCCGTTGCGGGCTCCAGGCCGTTCCTGGCAACTCGCCGTCCCCGGCGACTCACCGTTCCAGCCACTTCGCCCTTCCGGCCAACTCGCCGCTGTGGTCAACTCGCCCTTCCGGGCCGCGTTTCGGCCAGGGAACCCTCCCCAGGGCCTCACGCTCCGCGTCATTTTGCAATCCCTAAACTGCGGGATTACGCGCCGCGTACGAAGCGCCCTAGCGTGTCCGGGACGGCACTTGCCCCCTCTCCCGACCACCTGCCCCCCACTCCCCGCAGCGGCAACTCCACGCCACGAGGGGAAGGCACACGCGTCCGTGCACGATCAGGCCAGCACCGTGCACGCATCGTCAAGGTAATCCCGCTGCCGTCGGCCGTTGAATAAGGCGTCAGCAGACCGGAAGTCACGCCGACCGGACGTCACACCGAAGGGCAGGCAGTTGAGCACCCCATCCCCCTTTCCCTCTCCTTTACCGTCCTCCTCGTCGTCCTCCTCCCCACCTCCCGCACCGCCCCAGCTCAGCACCGCGCACCTCGACACCTTCGTCCAGGACCACCTGCCTCCCGCATCCCTACAGCCGGACACCCTGCTCGACCTGCCGACACTCCGCTTCCCGTCCCGGCTGAACTGTGCGACCGAGCTCCTCGACGGCCCCTCGGGCCCGGCGGACCGCGCGGGCCGGCTCGCCGTGCTCTCGCCGAACGGGGTGCGCTGGACGTACGCGGAACTCCTCGCCACCGTCTCCCGCATCGCGCACGTGCTCACCGAGGACATGGGCCTGGTGCCGGGTAACCGGGTGCTGCTCCGGGGAGCCAACACCCCTATGCTGGTGGCCATTTGGCTCGCGGTGGTGCGGGCGGGCGGGGTGGTCGTGGCCACGATGCCGCTGCTGCGGGCCAAGGAGCTCGCGTACGTGATCGACAAGGCGCGCATCACCCACGCCCTCTGTGAGTCCGCTCTCGGCGCCGAGCTGGAGGCGGCGGAGGCCGACGGGCGTCCGCTGCGCACGATGTACTTCCTCGGCGGGGCGCGCGGAGACTGGGACGCGAAGGCGGACCCGGGCGCGGACCTCGAAACGGCCATGGCCCAGCACTCCGACTGGTTTCCACCCGTCGACACCGCTGCGACCGACCCCTGCCTGATCGCCTTCACCTCCGGCACCACGGGGATGCCGAAGGCGACCGTGCACTCCCACCGTGACGTGATGGCCGTGTGCTGCTCCTTCCCCCAGCACGTGCTGCGGGCCACGAGCGACGACCGGTTCATCGGCACCCCCTCGCTGGCGTTCACGTACGGCCTCGGCGGGCTGCTGCTCTTCCCCCTGCACATCGGCGCCTCCGTCGTGCTGCTCGACCGCGCCTCGCCTCAGCAACTGGCACGCGCCATAGACGAGTTCCGCGCCACCGTCTGCTTCAGCGGCCCGACGGCGTACCGGGCCATGTGCATGGACCCGGCCCCGTACGGCATGTCCTCGCTGCGCGAGTGCGTGTCTGCGGGCGAGCCGCTGCCGCCGGTCACGCGCAAGATGTGGAAGCAGCGCACCGGCCACGACCTGATCGACGGCCTTGGCTCCACCGAGATGCTGCACATCTTCATCGCGATGCGCGGCGACGAGGCCGCGACCCGGCCCGGCGCGCTCGGGCGCCCCGTGCCCGGCTACCTCGCCGCGATCGTCGACGACGCGGGCCGCCCACTGCCGTACGGCGAAGTCGGCGCGCTGGCCGTCAAGGGGCCCACGGGCTGCCGCTACCTCGACGACGACCGCCAGGTGGACTACGTACGCAACGGCTGGAACCTCACCGGCGACGCCTGCTGGGCCGACAAGGACGGCTATCTCCACTACCACGCCCGGCTGGACGACATGATCGTGTCGGCCGGATACAACATCTCGCCGGTCGAGGTGGAAGCCACGCTCCTGACCCACCCGGCCGTACGGGAGTGCGCGGCGGTCGCCGCCCCCGACGACGAGCGCGGCGCGGTGGTGCAGGCCCATGTCGTGCTGGCGAAGGGACACGCCCCCTCTCCCGAACTGGTCCTGGAACTACAGCAGTTCGCCAAGGCCGAGATGGCGCCCTACAAGTATCCGCGCGCCATCGCCTTCTGCGACGAACTCCCCCGGGCCGGCACCGGGAAGGTCCAGCGCTTCCGGCTGCGCGGCGCCCCCGCCCCCGCCGACGGCTCCGGCCCGTCGGCCGAGCTGGAAGGAGTGACCGGTGACGCTGCCTCCGCCTGAACCCGGTCCGACCGGCTTCACCCAGCACAAACGTGTCTTCTTCCATCATTGCGATCCGGCGGGAATCGTCTTCTACCCGCAGTATCTGCTGCTCATCAACGAGGTGCTCCAGGACTGGTTCGAGACGGGGCTGAACGTCGGCTATGCCGGACTGTTCGCGGAGCGCCGGATCGGCATTCCCACCGTCCGCCTCGAATGCGACTTCCTCGCCCCGAGCCGGCTCGGCGACGCGCTGGACATCACGCTCACCGTCGAACGCATCGGAAAGTCGTCGTTCGAGCTGCGCTACGAGTGCGCCGGGTCGCCGGGGCAGGACGTGCGCGCCCGGATCCGCGCGGTGCTGGTGACCACCTCGCTCGACGGCCACGGGCCGATCCCCATTCCTCAGGACATCCGCACAGCGATGGAGCGTTACCTATGACGACCGACCGCACGGACCCCACGCGTACGAGCGTCGACGCCACCGGCACCACGCGGGCGGCCGATCTGATCGGTCTGATCGGGACCGACGGGCTCGGCGCCGGCAACTTCTTCCGACTGGCGGCAGCAGCGGCGAGCGAGACGACCGGGACCGTGATCGAGCTCGATCAGCCCTATCGCGCTCCTTCCGGGGGCTTGCACGAGAGACTTTCGCTGTCGGCGCTCGACGAGCTCACCGACCGGGTGGCCGCCGGGTACTACGCCGACGGCATCCGCCCCAAGGACCCGGTGGCGGTCTTCGTGACGGAGAGCGTGCGCTACCTCCTGCACTACATCGCGCTGACGAAGATCGGCGCGATCCCCGTGTTCGTGAACAGCTCGCTGTCCCCGGAGATCGCGGCGCGGTTCATCGAGCACGTCGGGGCGGCCGCCGTGGTCTCCGACCCCGAGCGGCTCGCCGAGGACCGGCTGCCGATCAGGTACTACAGCGAGGAGCCGTACGGTCAGGGCGCCTTCAAGCTCTTCACGCACGAGGACGACGATCCGGTGCTGATCGCGCACACCTCCGGGACCACGGGCATCCCCAAGGCCGTGCAGTTCAACCACAAGGGCTTCTTCTTCGGCGTCAAGCAGCAGATCGGGGCCGACCTCGGCACGCGCATCCTGTCCGCCCTGCCGCAGAGCCACGCGTCCGCGATCTCCGTACTGATGTCGGCGGTCGCCCGACGCGCCACCACTCTCCTCGCGACCCGCCGGGGCCCCGAGGACATCGCCCTCGCCATCCAAGAGTTCCGGCCGCACCTGGTCGCGGGCTTCCCGAAGACCTTCGTCGACCTGTGCCGCGTCGACCTGGACGCGTACGACCTGTCCTCGGTTGCCCGGTGGATGTCGACCGGCGACGCCAACCACGAGCGGCACATACGCAAGCTGGTGGCGCGCGGCAACCATGTCGACCGGGACGGGAACCCGCAGGGTGGTTCGCTGTTCATCGACAACTTCGGCTCGTCCGAGTTCGGCTTCGCCATGTTCCGTACGGTTCACACGCCCACGAGCGACCGCTACCAGCGGTGCATCGGCCGGCCGTTCGGCTGGGTGGAGGTCGAGATCTTCGACGCCGACGACGAGCCCGTGGCGAACGGGACGGTGGGCCGCCTCGCCCTCAAGTCGCCCACGATCACTGGTGGTTACTGGAACAACAGTCTGCTCAGTGAGAAGAACCGGATCCAGGGCTACTGGCTCACCGGCGATCTCGCCTACCGCAGCGACGACGGCCTGTACTACCACGTGGACCGGACGACGGACCGGATCACCACCGTGAAGGGCGTCCTCTACAGCGCACAGACGGAGGAGTTGATACTGCGTCACTTCCCCGACCTCGTCGACTGCTCGGTCGTCGGAGTCGAGAGCGGTGACGACGGAAGCGACGGTCAGGTGCCCGTCCTGACCATCGATGTGCCGTCCTCCGAGGCGGAGTTGGCGGATCTCCGAGCACGTATCAACGCCCTGCTGGCGGAGCGGGGCTGGCCGCCCGTCGAAAGGGTCCTCGTCAAGGGCGCCGACGAACACGTGGGTGTCACGGGCAAGGCGCTGAAGCGCAGCATGCGGGTGGCGTTCGCGGACGCCGAAGGCTGAGGCCGGCGGCCTGTTCCTGGGTGAGTTCAACTGTCGGTCCGGCCCCGCTGCTTCGGGGCCGGACCGACGCGTACGAGACGTCACCCTGCCAGGCGCAGGGTCCAGCGGCGCGAGGGGTCGGTGTCGCACGTGAACTGGACCAGTTGCAGGTTGTTGTCGCTGGAGGTTCCGCCCGCGACCGTCGCACACTCGCGCGTCTTCACGTTGACGATCTGATAGGAGCTGCTGTCCCAGTCACTGACCTTCCAACGGCGCGAGGGGTCCGTGTCACAGGTGAACTGGACCAGCCGGAGGTTGTTCTCGCTGGACGTTCCTCCGGCGACCGTCGCACATTTGCCGGTCTGCGCGTTGATGAGCTGGTAGGAGCTGCCGTCGAAGTTGGTGACCTTCCAACGGCGTGACGGGTGTGTGTCGCAGTCGAACTGCACGAGATCGTGGTTGTTCTCGGTCGTGGTGCCTCCGGCTACCGTCGCGCATTTACCGGTCTGCACGTTGACGATCTGGAAAGCGGCGCCGGTGATCCGCGGCGCCGAGGCGGCGTGCGATGCGGGCTGTGCGATCGCGGGAACAGGCAGCAGCATGAGGCCCCCGGCCGCGAAGGCCGTGGATGCGGTCAGAAAACGGCGCGTGCGAGTGCTCTGGCGCATGGGGGTGCTCCTCTCGTGATGCGGCGAGGGAGATCAGGAGGGACGGGCGACGCAGACGGCCGCGCTCCGGCGCCGCGTGGGCGGTCTGCCGGTGGGCCGCCGATCCCGACGCGGCCCGCTCCAGGGCGCGGCCACCTCTCCCACTATCGGCGCGGGCGAGCGGGCCCGCAAACCGGGGACGGCGGGGCAAGACCGGGGTCGCCAGCGGCAGTAGTGGGCATTCGGGGCGGCGGTGAGGTTGCGCCGCGTACGTCCGGGAGCTCGGCTCTCAAGCCGTCGGCTCCGGCGCGATCTCGGCGATCAGCCCCTCCACCAGGACCTTGATCTCGTCGCGGATGGGGCGCACGGCCGCCACGCCCTGACCGGCCGGGTCGTCCAGCTTCCAGTCCAGGTACCGCTTGCCGGGGAAGACGGGGCAGGTGTCGCCGCAGCCCATCGTGATGCACACGTCCGACTCCTTGACCGTGTCCACGGTGAGGATCTTCGGGACCTCGGCGGAGATGTCGACGCCGACCTCACGCATGGCCTCGACGGCGGCCGGGTTCACCTCCTTGCCCGGCGCGGAGCCCGCCGAGCGGACCTCGACGCGGTCCCCTGCCAGGTGGCTCAGCCAGGCCGCGGCCATCTGGGAGCGTCCGGCGTTGTGGACGCAGACGAACAGGACGGAGGGCTTGCCGGTGGACGGGGCGGCCGAGGACATGGCGCCTACTTTCGACTTCGTTCGCTGGCGGAGGTCCGGGAGCCCATCGAGATCAGTACGCACTGGTATCAGCTCCGAATGATGTGACAGTATCAGCCCATGATGACGTCAGTCGACACTGATCTGATCCGGGTGCTGGCCGACCCGCTCAGGCTCCGGATCGTGACCCTGCTCGCCCACGAGACGCTGTGCACCACGCACCTCGTGGAGGAGACCGGCGCCAAGCAGACCAACCTCTCCAACCACCTGAAGGTGCTGCGCGAGGCCGGAATCGTCGACACGGAGCCGTGCGGGCGGTTCACCTACTACCGGCTGCGCCCGGACGTCATCGAAACCCTCGCCGGTCAGTTCACCGACCTGGCCCGCACGGCCCGTACCACCGCCGAGGCGAACCTCAAGCGGTCCTGCCCATGACCTCCCGCCTCACCCGTACGAGGAGAACCTTGACCGCCACCGAGCCCGTCGGCGCCGCCCCCGTGGAGGCCGTCATGGCCGTCGGCGCGCCCCAGCCCGCGCCCGGCGCCACCCCTCCCCGCGCCCCGCTCACCGCCCGGGCCGCCGCCGAGTTCACCGGCACGGCGGCCCTCGTGGCGGTCGTGGTCGGCTCCGGCGTCCAGGCCACCGAACTCACCCATGACGTCGGGCTCCAGCTGCTGGCCAACTCGATCGCCACCGTCTTCGGCCTGGGCGTGCTGATCGCCCTCCTCGGCCCGGTCTCCGGCGCCCACTTCAACCCCGCCGTCACTCTGGCGGAGTGCTGGACCGCCCGGCGCGGCGGCGCAGGAGTCACGGTCCGCGAGGTGGCCGTCTACCTGCCCGCGCAGATCGCCGGCGCGATCGCGGGTGCGGTCCTGGCGGACGCGATGTTCGGGGAGCCGCTGGTGAAGTGGTCCACGCACGAACGCTCCGCCGGGCACCTGCTGCTTGGCGAGGTGGTGGCCACGGCCGGGCTCATCCTGCTGATCTTCGGCCTGGCCCGCACCGACCGCCTCCGCTTCGCCCCGGTCGCGGTCGCCTCCTACATCGGCTCCGCGTACTGGTTCACCTCGTCCACTTCGTTCGCCAACCCGGCGGTGACGATCGGCCGGGCGTTCACCGACACCTTCGCGGGCATCGGACCCGGCTCGGTCCCGGCGTTCATCGGCGCCCAGCTGGCGGGGGCTGCGGTGGGGCTTGCCCTGGTCGCGGTCATCTTCGTCCGGCCCAGCGCAGACCCCCGGCCCACCCTCGCCTCCTGATCAGGAGGTCAGCGTGCGGCGGCGGTGAGCAACTGCCCCATCGCCGCCAGCACGCCGGGCTCCACCCGGTAGTACACCCACGTCCCTCGCCGCTCGGAGCTGAGCAGACCGGCATCCTTGAGCTTCTTCAGGTGATGGGAGACGGTCGGCTGCGAGACGCCGACGTCGGAGATGTCGCACACGCACGCCTCCCCGCCCTCGTGTGAGGCGACGAGCGAGAACAGCCGCAGCCGCACCGGGTCCCCGAGCGCCTTGAACATCTTCGCGGTCCGCTCGGCCTCCTCCGCCGTCAGCGGTCGCTCAGTCAGCGGCGGGCAGCACGGGACCACCGGCTCGTTGAGGACCGGCAGCTGCACCACACCCTGATTCGACATACGCCAATATTGACATCCGTCGATGCAGAGAGCAAGCTCGAAGACGTCCGAGACATCGATAAACGTCGAATCAGAAGATCGACGCGCCCGTCACTGGAGCACCCGATGAGCGAGAACCCCACCACCCCCGCCCTCCCGACCGTGGTCATCGGAGCCGGACCCATCGGCCTGGCCGCCGCCGCCCGGCTCGTCGAGCGCGGCATCGAGCCCCTCGTCCTGGAAGCCGGTTCCACCGCCGGCAGCGCGGTGCGCGAGTGGTCGCACGTACGCCTCTTCTCCCCCTGGGCCGAGGTCGTCGACCCGGCCGCCGAGAAGCTCCTGGCGCCGACCGGCTGGACCGAGCCGGACGGCGCCGCCTACCCCACCGGCGGCGACTGGGCCGCCCGCTACCTCCAGCCGCTGGCCGACACCCTGGGCGGCCGGGTCCGCTACGGCACCCGCGTCACAGGTGTCTCGCGCACCGGCCGCGACCGCGTGGTCGACGCCGACCGCGACCGGCAGCCCTTCACCGTGCACGTGGTGAACGCCGAGGGAGCCGAGGAGCGCCTGCTCGCCCGCGCCGTGATCGACGCCTCCGGCACCTGGTCCACGCCCGGCCCCCTCGGCGGCGACGGCCTCCCGGCGCCGGGCGAGCGCGCGGCGGCCGAGCGGATCTCGTACCGCGTCCCCGATCTCAAGGACCCTGCCGTACGCGCCCGTTACGCGGGCAGGCGCACCGCCGTCGTCGGCTCGGGCGCCTCCGCCTTCACGGCTCTCGCCTCCCTCGCGGAGCTGGCGAAGGAGGCCCCCGGTACGCACGCCGTATGGATCCTGCGGCGCGGTATCGGCGGCTCCACCTTCGGCGGTGGCGAGGCGGACCAGCTGCCCGCGCGCGGCGCGCTGGGCCTCGCCGCCAAGGCCGCCGTCGACAACGGGCACGCCGACGCGGTCACCGGGTTCCGCATCGCCGCAGTGGAGCGGACGGCCGACGGGCTCGTCCTGGTCGGCGACGACGGCCGGCGGCTGGATCCGGTCGACGAGGTCATCGGTCTGACGGGCTTCCGCCCCGACCCCTCGTACCTCCGTGAGCTCCGCCTCGCCCTCGACGAGCGCCTCGAAGCCCCGGTCGGCCTCGCTCCGCTGATCGACCCCAACGTCCACTCCTGCGGCACCGTGTACCCGCACGGTGTCAAGGAGCTCTCCCATCCGGAGAGCGGCGTCCACCTGGTCGGCATGAAGTCCTACGGCCGCGCCCCGACCTTCCTCGCCATGACCGGCTACGAGCAGGTCCGCTCCCTCGCGGCGGCCCTGGCGGGCGACCACGAAGCCGCCGGACGCGTCGAGCTCACCCTCCCGGAGACCGGGGTCTGCGGCGGCGCGGGCCTGTTCGACGAGCCGGAGGCCGAGGCGCCGGGCGGCGGCTGCTGCGCCGCCCCCGCCACCCTCCAGATCGGGGCGGCCTCGCCCGGCTGCTGAACTCCCCTTCTCCACAAGGCAGTTCAGTCCTCGGCGCGCTCCGCGAAGACCTCGCGCGCCGCGGCGATGCCGTTGAGGGCCGCGGGGAAACCGGCGTATCCGGCCATCTGCGTGATGACCTCGACGACCTCCTCGCGGGTGCCGCCGACGTTGAGGAGGGCGTGGATGTGCACGCGCAGTTGCGGGGCGGCGGTGCCCAGGGCCGTGCACATGGCGACGCTGGCCAGCTCGCGGGACTTGAGGTCGAGGGCGGGGCGGGAGTACACGTCGCCGAACGCGAACTCGATGATGTAGCGCGCCAGGTCGGGGGCGATGTCCTGGAGGGAGGCGACGACGGCGTCCCCCGCGTGCCCGTCCACTTCGGCGAGCTTGGCGAGCCCCCGCTCGTACCGCTGGTCGCGCTCACCCGTCTCGGTCGGCTCGTAGGCGAGTCCGGGCCGCGCGCGGAACGCCTCGCGCGCCACCGCGATGCCGTTGAGCGCCGCGGGCACACCCGCGTACACGGCGGTGTGGATGAGCACCTCCACGACCTCTGCCGGGGTCACGCCCACGTTCAGCGCCCCGTCGATGTGGAAGCGCAGCTGGGCGGCGGCCGTCCCCATCGCGGACAGCGCGGCCACGGTGGCGACCTGGCGCTGCCGGAGGGTGAGCCGGTCGTTCGCCAGGAGCTCCCCGTAGCCGAAGGAGACCGTCATCCGGCCGAGGTCGGGGGCGATGTCCGCGGTGCTGTCGAGCACGGCGGGCCGCTCCCTGCCGCCGACCTTCTGCAACAGCGCGAGGCCGCGCGCGAAGCGCTCGTCGGCGTCGGTGGCGGCGGGAGAGACGACGGGAGAGGCGGCCGAAGTGGTTACGGAGTTCTGTGCGCTGTTCATATGACCGAAACTAGAGCCTGGAGCGCACTCCAACGCAAGCGGACTGCCCCCGGCAAAGGAAATCGCCACGGCCCCGGCCACGGGCGCACCGAGGCGACGGCAGCTCACAGGTGAGGAAGAACAACGTATGGCAGATGAGATTCCGACGGGCGGGCAGTATGTGGAGCTGTCACCACCCGCCCCGAGGACCACGGCCGGCACGGTCGAGGTATGGGAGTTCTTCTGGTACGGGGATCCGCACTCGTACGCCATCGAGCCGACCGTACGCCGCTGGGCGGGGAGGCAGACCGGGGTGACGTTCGTACGCGTCCCTGCTCCCTTCGGCGGGCCGTGGGACGCCCACGCGCAGATGCATTTCGCGCTGGAGGCCCTGGCGCACGCCGACACCGAGACGATGCGGGCCGTCCACGAGGCCGTCCAGCACGAGGGGAAGCGGCTGGCCGAGCCCGACGAGCAGGCGGACTTCCTGGCCCGGCTGGGCGTCGACCGCGCCCGGTATCTGGCGGTCCTCAACTCCTTCGGGGTGAAAGGGCAGTTGGCCGCCGCCAAGGCGCAGGCGCGGAGGGCCGGTGTCGAGGGCGTCCCCACCTTCCTCGTCAACGGGAAGTACCGGACCGACCTCAAGACCGCGGGCAGCCCCGCGGACTTGGTGCGGGTGGTCGAACGGCTCGTGGCCATGGCGCGTACGCGGTAGCTACGGTCCCACCGGCCCCCCGGTCGGCCCCCATTTGGCGAGCAGGACCGATACGTCATCACCCCGGGGAGTGATCCTCCGCGCCACGTGTCGGTTACGCGGCGGCGATGGGCCTGGCAGCAGCGAACCAGTGCCGACGGCGGTACACGACAGACGGGAACGCTTCCATGCCCTTCCCTTCCGAGCTCAAAGCCGGTGACATCGTCCTCAGACGCGGTACGGGACACGTCTCCCGTGTCCGTGGCCCACGGGCGGCGCATCACCCCGCGACGCCGGGCTGATCTGCGTCGGTCTGCACACCGGGCGGACCGTGCGCTGCGACGAAGGCCTGGTGCTCGTCGAGACGAAGTCGGCCGAGCACCTCACCGAGGCGGACCGCCTCTGCACACCCACTGTGCGGCCCGCCGTCTTCACCAAGTACTGCGGCGCCCTCGCCGTGCTGCGCCCCTCCCTCCCCGCCAACCGCTGGCGCCGCGCGGCCCGCCTGGCGTTCACCGCGGACGGGGCGAGCCCGCCATGAGGCCGCCGGAGCGGGCTCCGTAGGCTCGGCCGCGCACCACCGCTCCACGGGGGACAAGGCCGGCACATGGGACTGCGACTCAAGATCGGTGTCACGATCACCGTGACCGCCACCCTCGCGGCGATGGTGACCGCGAGCCAGGTACCGGTCCTGCTCACCAACCGCGAGTGCGACGTGCAGCTCGAACGTCTGGCCTACGCCTCTCGGCTCACCGAGCAGCAGGGCAGGCCCGCCCTGGGCCTGAAGGTCGACCCGCCCGAGCTGCCCGGCCCACTGCGCACGAAGATCCTCGGGGGCCACCCGGCGACCTATGTGCAGAGCACCGGCCACGGCAACGTGATCCGGGCCGCCGAGATGTCGGACGACGGCGCCGTGCTCGCCATGCACACCGCCTCCAACGGCCTCAGTGACGAGGTCGAGCGCGTGATGTGGCAGTCCGGCGCGGTCGGCACCGGTGTGGCAACCCCACCGGCGGCGGCGCGCTGGCGACACTCACCCTTCCCGTCACACCAGAAGCCGGCCGGTGACACCACGCTCCCGCGTTCGCGGGAGTGGTGCCCACCGGCCGGCCTGTTGCCTCGCGGGGAGCGTCACATGGGGTCGATGCCGCCGCTGCCCGACTGGTTCGCCTGCTTGCTGTCCTCCTGCAGCCGACGCGCCTTCTCCTTCAGCCGCTCACGCTCGGCCGGGTCGTTGGCGCGCTCGGCAGCCTGCTCCAGCTGCTCCGCCTTCTGGCGCATCTGCCGGGAACGGCCACCGGACTCGTCTGCAATGCTCATGATCACTCCTGAGATCTGGGGGGAGCGGACACCCCCAGCGAATCAGCGCCGCGCGCCCACCGCATCCGGAACGGTCACGCACCGCTATCCCCGCAGGACAGGCCACTCGTACGGCGTCGGGTGGAATGCCCATGGGAGACGGGCGTGCTCTGCTGGCCCTGGGTACGGACCGTCACATGGCGGTGGGGAGGCAGGAGACCCGTTCCACAGAGGAGAACCGATGGCGATTTTGATGCAGGCCGAGCTGCCCGGTGTGACGACGGCCCAGTACGACGCCCTCAACGCCAAACTCCAGGCCCAGCCCGGCAACCCCTTCGAGGGCTGTCTGGCGCACATCTGCGTCCCGGTGGGCGGGGGTTTGCAGATCTCCGACCTGTGGGAGTCCGAGCAGGCCATGCGGAAGTTCATGGAGGTCGTGATGCCGCTCGCGGCCGAGGCCAACCTGCCCCAGGGCCCCGAGCCGAAGATGTCTCAGGTGCACAACTACTGGGTAGCGCCCGAGGCGTAGACACAACGTCCGGGTACGACGCCGACGACTGCGGGCGCCTCGCACGACGACAGCCCCCCGCGCGTAACTCGTGACCGTTTCCCGCGTTGGTCAGGCTCGGTCCGCGTCCAGACGTACGACATCGGCACCTATCTGGGCCGGGTCGAGGTGTCGGTGATCAACACCAACCAGCCGCACCGCATCAGCGCGCGTGTCTGGACCACCAACGGCTGGAGCGCCAACACCAAGGTGGAGGACGTCGCCGCGTTCCGGACCTACCGGGACCAGGCGTACCCCCAGCGTCACGTCCCGGCGGGCACCCGGCTCTGCGCCGAGGGCTTCCGCGGCGGCGACAGCGTGGGCCTGCCCTGCGTCACGATCACCAACTGACCGTCCTGGCGCGGCGATTCAGCACACCGCACCTGGTCACAGCATGGCCAGGTGCGCCTCCACGTACGGGACCGCCACCGACTCCGCCGGATGTGCCGAGCCGAGCATCGGGTGGACGTTGACCTCGAACACCACACCGCCGTTCTCGACGGCGAGGTCGACGCCGCCGAAGCGCAGCCCCACGGACTTCGTGGCGGCGACCGCCAGCTCGCAGAGGTCCAGGGGCAGGTCGTCCACCGGCAGGGGGGCGCAGGCCGCGCCCTGGGCCTCGTTGCAGGGCGCGTCGGGATGCGCCTGGACGTGTTCGCACGCCTGCACCGCGCGCCCGTCCAGCACCGACACACGGAACTGGTGGCGTTGCCCGGCGGCGTTGAAGTTCTCGGCGTCCCGCGAGATCAGCCAGTCCTGCCCGGAGTCGGCGTAACGGGCGAGCGCCTGGAAGAGCTGCTCGAACGTGGTGATGTGCAGGACGTCGTTGCCGCAGGTCCCGAGAGCGGGCCGGGCCCAGACGTTGCGGCCGAGTCTGTCGAACGCCGTGGCGGCCGCGTCCACGCTCGGCCGTGTCAGGGTGACGGTCTCCATGTGCGGAATGCCGTGGAGCGCGAACCGCGCCGTCGTGAGCTTCTTGTCGGTGGCCGCCCGCCACGCGCCGGCGTCCGTCCCGAGCGAGACCGTCCCATACCGTCGCAGCAGCCGTTGGAACGGCTCGAAGCGGCGGCGCTCGGGCGGCTGGACCTCGTAGACGAGCACGGCCGACGGGGTGACCAGCAGGCTCTCGGACGGCACCTCAAGGCGGACCACGGAGTCCACGACGTGCGTCCGGCCGGGGCCGCCGGTCAGGAAGTGCCGCGCGTCGACCAGCACCGGCGGCCGTCCCGTCAGAAGCTCGACCACGGCGGCCAGAGCGGCACGACTGCCCTCCATCGAGCTGTGATCCGTCATCAGAACGATCTCGCGGTCACTCATCCCGGCTTGGTCCCCTTGCCCCCTCGCGGCCGACGCGAAGGATGAAGAACCTGCTGCGGTACTGCGGACAGAAGCGCCCCCCGAATCTACGGAGGCGTCGCGCCGGGCCAAAGTAGGCTTTCCGTCAACCTGGCAGGGCGAGCGGTCCTGTCAGCGGTCCCACAAGACAACCCTCAACCGCCTACTCCGCGCCTGCCCCTTCCCCCTCACGGGCCGGAACCCGTGTGATCCTGGCGTCCAGGCTTCCCTTCTTCGCCCGGAAGGCTACGAGGTTCTTCGCGCCGCGCAGCCGCCGCCGCGCCCGGACCTGGAACGACGCCGTCACGGGCGCTCCGGCCGGGGCGCTGATCAGCAGCCGCAGCTCGCGATTGGTGTGCGGAAAGCCGTCCCCGGTGGCCTGGAAGTCCCAGGTCGTGCGGTACGACCACGGCGGCGTCCCAGTCGCGGGCCTCCTCCAGGACGGAGACGAGGCTGTCGGATGCGTGGGACGGGTTGCCGTCGCCCTGACGTAACCGGTCGATCGAGCGGGTGAGCGCGGCTGCCACGGCGGGTTGCCGCTGGACGGTCGCCGCGAGTGCGGCGCTCAGCATGTCGAAGTCCTCGTCGGTCACGGCATCCGGCAGCGCCGTCACGGGCAGAGACGGGTCGTCGATCAGGGCGTGGACCATGCGGCATCGCGAAGAGGTGGCCGAGTCCGGGCTTGAGCCGGTCCGCGCAGCCCGGGTCGGCGGCGGCGAGCCGGCCGAAGGCCAGGCTGGGACCGGTCGTGGGAGCGGCGCCGAACAGGAGGTCCCGCCTGCTCGCCTCGGCCGCCACCGCCGAGAGGCCCTCGCGCCGGGGTGCCCCCGTGTCCCGGTAGCCGAGGCCGGCGGGCTGGAAATGCCGTGCGGCGTCCTCCTTGCGGAGCCGGAGCGCGAAGCCGACGAGGAAGTGGCCCGCCACCTGGCCCTCCCCGGCGCGGAAGTCGAGCGCGATCAGCGCCCGTCCGATCGGCTCGGTGTCCCGCAGCCCGGCCCGTACGGCCGCCCGTCCCCGCTCCAGCAGCGCCGGGAGGAGGACGGAGACGCCGTCCGGCCCGGCGTCGCGCGCCGGCGCCGCGAGCTCCTCGGGGGAAGCGGCGAGAGCGTCGTCGATCCATCGCGCCTGCTCCCGGCTCAGCACACCGCGCCAGGGAGTGATGTCACCGGCCCACTCCCGGCCGATCAGGTCGAAAAGCATCCAGCCCCCCGAGGAAGTCCCCGGCCCGTCCGGTACGCATACGAGGTCGTCGTCGTCCGGTCGCGGCCGTGCGCGTCGAGCTGGATGTCAATTGCCTCAACAGCGTTGCGCTGCCTGGTTCTTGCTATTGCCACGCATCCTGCACTCCGCGCCCGCCCACCGGGGCGGTGAACCGGCCGACCGGCCGACTTTCGCTCCACCCCGTGTACGCCTGCGCGAGATACGTCGAGCCCGCCGGAGAGTCAACCACCGCCGCCAGTTCGGCGAGCTGACGGCGTACGTCGAAGGCGGTGGCGCCGGGGGCGCGGTGGAGCATGGCCGTCATCCAGTACGAGAAGTGCTGGGCGCGCCAGACGCGGCGCAGGGCGCGGGGGCCGTACTCGTCGAGGGCGGTGCGGTCGCGCTTGGTCAGGGCGGTCTCCAGGGCCTCGGCGAGCAGCCGTACATCGGCCAGGGCCAGGTTGAGGCCCTTGGCACCGGTGGGCGGGACGGTGTGGGCGGCGTCGCCGGCCAGCAGCATGTTGCCGTAGCGCATGGGCTCGCACACGAAGCTGCGGAAGCGGAGGACCGAGCGGTCGGTGACCGGGCCCTCCTTGAGGGTGAAGCCGTCCGCGCCGCGCACCCGTGCCTGCAGTTCCGCCCAGATCCGGTCGTCCGGCCAGGCCGCCGGGTCCTCGTCCGGGTCGCACTGGAAGTACATGCGCTGGACGGATTCCGTGCGCTGGCTGATGAGGGCGAAGCCGCGCTCGGAGTGGGTGTAGACGAGCTCGGGGGAGCTGGGCGGTGCCTCGACGAGGACGCCGAACCAGGCGTAGGGGTACTCGCGGAAGAAGTGCGTGCGCGCCGCCTCGGGCACCGCGGTCCGGCACACCCCGCGCGACCCGTCGGCGCCGACCAGGATGTCGCAGCGCAACTCCCGCGCCACTCCGTCGGCGTCGGTGAACAGGATGCCGGGGCGCTCACCGGTCAGGTCGGCCACCCGGGTGTCCGAGACGCCGAAGCGCACATCTCCCCCGTCGCGTTCGCGGGCGTCGGCGAGGTCGGTGAACACATCGGTCTGAGGGTAGAGCCACACACTCTCCCCGACCAGTGCCCGGAAGTCCACACGGTGGCTCTCGCCGCCGAAGCGCAGCTCGATGCCGTCGTGCGGGCGGCCGTCGCGGCGTACCCGGTCGGACACCCCCGAGTCGGTCAGCAGGCGGACGTTGTCGGCCTCCAGCATGCCCGCGCGGCTGGTGCCCTCGATCTCGGCGCGGGTGCGGTGGTCGACCACCACCGAGTCGATCCCCGCGTGAGCGAGCAGGTGCGAGAGCATGAGCCCGGCCGGGCCCGCGCCGACTATGCCGACCGCGGTCCGGATGGGGGCTTGAGACATGGCTCGTC
The DNA here is from genome assembly GCF_042737755.1 of Streptomyces sp. NPDC059994. Classification (NCBI taxonomy): domain Bacteria; kingdom Bacillati; phylum Actinomycetota; class Actinomycetes; order Kitasatosporales; family Streptomycetaceae; genus Streptomyces; species Streptomyces sp. NPDC059994. Next base: position 184,634 of record NZ_JBHWUR010000001.1, on the reverse strand, counting down.
CCTTCGGGTCGAACGGAGGCCGTGCTCCGCCACCGGTACGTCCGGCGCGTCCCGCAAGACATTAACTCCCCTCGGCCGCTGTCCAGTTCCCCGTTCCGAACAACCCCGGGCCGCTTAGGTCCGCTCTGGTCCGTACCCCCGGCCGAAATTAATCCGGTTGCCCTGATGATCAGGACTGTCCGAATCGGAACTTGCGACTCCTCTATGCCCTCGCGAAAGTTGAATGCAGTACTCACCGATGCGAAAGGGGAGCTCAGTGGTCTCCACTGCCTCCACGGGTCGCCCTCGCGGGCGTGGCATGCACCGGTGCGAGGGCACCCGGTCCCACCACGCCGGAAGGCGACCACCGGCGCCGACCATGGCTGAAATGACACTCTCACCAACGTCACCAACGCATGGGGGATCATGTCGACAGTTCCTGACTTAGCGAACGAGGACCGCGCCGATCACTTCCTTCCGCTCCAGCGGTACATCAGTGAGCACTCCGTCTCCCTGCCCATCGAATCGCTGCTGCCCGCCGATTCCCCTCGCCTCAACGGCGAGAGCACGGAGCACGTACGGCTGATCGCGGAGCTGGACGACGAACCGCAGCCGATCATCGTGCACCGGCAATCCATGCGGGTGATCGACGGGATGCACCGTCTGCGGGCCCGGGCCGAGCGCGGCGACACCACCATCCGGGCCCGCTACTTCACCGGAAGCGACAACGAAGCGTTTCTGTTCGCCGTCCAGTCGAATACGAAACACGGTCTTCCGCTGACCCGGGAGGACCGCAGAGCCGCCGCGGAGAGGATCATCAAGGCCTTTCCGACGATGTCCGACCGAGCGCTGTCGAAGTTCACCGGTCTCGCCCAGCAGACCGTCGCGAGAATTCGGCAGCAACTTCCCCCCACCAGGGCCGGCACGTCGCGCATCGGCGTGGACGGGCGCGCACGACCCGTAAACCCCAAGGAGAACCGAAGGATTGCCGAAGCGTACCTCCAGGAAAACCCCCACGCCTCTTTGCGGGAGATCGCACGGGCAGCGAACATCTCCCCTTCGACCGCCCAGGACGTACGACGGCGCGCGACGCTCCAGCGAAGTCCCCCGGCCCCCCAGGCGCGGCAGCCGCCGGCCCTCTCCCCGGTGGACGGACCGGGCTCCGGCCCGGAGCAGCTGCGCCACCTGGAACTGCTGGCCCGCGATCCGTCCGTGCGGCACACCGACACGGGCCGCATGCTGGTGCAGTGGCTGCGGCTGACCGCGGCCGTCAGCAAGAACCACACCGTCATAGTGAACAGCGTCCCCGAGCACTGCTCCGCCATCGCGGCGCGCGCCATGCGCGTATGCATGGCCAATCTCGAAGAGTTCGCGACGGAACTGGAGCAGCGGTAGGACAAAGGCCCGGCACTGGCCTTTCCCAGGTGTTCCAGGAGTTGGCGTTCCAGGTGTTCGACTGCACAAGTTTGTGGAGTCGCACACCCCGTTAACCCCCACATGAATTGGTCGTTTGCGTTTTGGTCAGGGTAAAAGCACAAAAAGGCAGCGCGAGTGAAC